>CAZDQC010000042.1:19702-25495 GCA_964507245.1 uncultured Rhodospirillaceae bacterium | reverse complement strand
CCCACCCAAGTCCGGATTTGGCTAAACTTAAAAATTCCGAGACGCATATCTAAATACACAATCTGGAACCGTAGAAAATATCGTTAAACTTACGTAAAGGGTGTTTGGGACACGGCCGTGCTGGTTATCCTGGCCATGAACACCGTCTACGCCGACATTGCAACCTCGAGTGAAGCGGCGGCTGGTTCGTATTTCTTGTTTTGATCACCACGGCGTTCCTAATCGAGGTAGCGACCATCATCATTCTCGTCCCCGAAACAAAGATTCCGAAAAAGTTAGACAAGCTTGCAAAATCGATCAAGTTGTCCGCTATCGATCAGATTGTGGTAAATTTCTAGATCTTGGACGCTATCCACTTCGAGCCAGCCGCCGTCCACTCTCACACCATGGACCGGCCAGCCCAAGTCACACAGCTGTTGCAGAAAATCGGTCAAATACATATTGCCGTGTGCCGCGCCCCCATAACGGGGCATCGTCGCCATATCGTCATAGACACCGCGCAGCAAAGGTGTTTGCTCAGCCGAAACTTTGATCAAGCCCATGTACTGACCTTCGATCTGGCTGTAGTCGGTCGCCTTGCGGCCAATCTCCAACAGACGCCCGTCTGGAGCCAACCGCAAGCTCTCGGCGTCGGATAAGGGGTCGTCCATACGGGCCTGCCACAAGGCGCGCCACTGTGCGTTTACGGCGCACGAGACACCCTTCGGTCCATTCAATAACGCCTGCAACACGTGATCTTCATAAACGATGTCACTGTAAGCGATCAAAATGTCATCGCAACCGTCCATGGCTGATTGTGCGCAGAACAGCGAATGGACCATATTAGTCGAGGCATAATCTGTGTTCAGGATGATATTGGAAGCATACGGCTTAAGTTGATCCGCGCAATAACCGCCGACCAAGATGACGTCGGCTATTCCGGCTTTATTCAACACAGCCAATTGCCGCGACAGTATTGTCTTTCCGGCCAGTTCCACCAGACATTTAGGTCTGTCGTTGGTATGGGGAGCAAGGCGTGTACCCTGCCCAGCCGCCAGGATAATTGCTCGCACGGCTCTACAGCCTCAGGACTTGTTTCATGAACTTCAGGTCCTCGTGGCGTGTCGGCATCTCGCGTTCCGGATGCCACATGATGCCGTGGCACGCGGCCTGCACGTGAGCAAAGGCCTCCACGTCACCGTTCTCCGATGTGGCGAGGCAGACCAGGTCGGAGGCTAAACCCTCTGCAGGCACGCATACATCATGGTAGCTGTTAACCCGCCAATCAACGGGCCAGGGCGCTTGATTAGCTAAGGTGATGGAGTGTTCGACGCCCGCATGACCTTCCGTTCGACCCAGATACCCGCCCAAAGCCACATTCATCATCTGCATGCCCCGGCAAACGCCCAGCAGCGGAATATCCCGATCCAGACAAACGTCTATCAAATCCCGCTCTAGACGATCCCGTTCCTGTGCCACGTTAGCGGCTTGAGGTGCCTGGGCCACGTCGTTACCGCCAGTAAGAACGATCGCCTCCAAATTCAAAGCGTCCAGCAATTGACCGGCGTCCAGTGCCGCATTAGGCAGGGGTACGATCATCGCCCCCAATTTTGCAAAAACGTCGTGCCAACGTTGATCGAGCCCGTCACGCCGTTCACCCCGGCCCGTGACCCTGTCCACACGTTGGGTCAGACCAACATGCCGCATGGGAATGAGCCGAGAGAAAGGTTGAGGAACGCCCGTGAGACTGGCGGAGGGGGTGGGACTCGAACCCACGCAACGCCATTACACGTTGACGGATTAGCAATCCGCTGCATTACCACTCTGCCACCCCTCCTGCGTGTCAAGGACGCCCTTCTAAACAGCGCTCTATGGGCTGTCAATGCCCGACAACTAATAGTGTCTGCAACAAAATAAAGGCCCATTCCTAATCAAATTTATTGTCTCGACCTTTTAGCAAAATCACAAATATCTCAGAAATACCTCTAAAAAATGTTTGTCAGATTATGGAAATTTTTCCACTCAGGACCCCTCCAGTCAGCCGTAGGATTTCGTCCAAGGTCGTGGGAAAGACGCAATTGGGATGGCCAGCGGCGGCATGGATTATCTCAAAACGGCCCAAGCTGGCATCAACAGCCGTGGGCAACAGATCGGGATGGCCCAAGGGCGCAACGCCGCCGATGGAGAAACCAGTCGAGGCTCGCACAAAATCAGCTCCGGCCCGTTTGCACTTGCCCAGCATTTGCAATTCGCCTGGCAATGCCTTGATGTCGCACTGCCGGTCACCGGCGATTAGAGCCAGAACCGCCCGTTTATCAATTTGAAAGACCAGTGACTTTACGATAGCACCCAACTGGCAGCCGATACTACCGGCGGCATCCTGCGCAGTACGAGCGGTTTCGTCCAAGGCCAACACACGGGCCAGTGAGCCAGCTTCTGTCAACGCCCGCTGAACCCGTTGTACCGATGGATTATTGACAGGGCTCAAGTAGGAACATCCATGCCCCGCGCTAGGGCAGGGCGAGCCATCAATTGGTCATACCAACGCTTAACATTGGGGAAATCATTTAAGTCGACCTCCTGCCAGTCAAATCGGAAGACCCAAGGCAGTGTTGCAAAGTCTGCGATGGAAATATCTCCTGCTAGGTATTCTCTCCCCTCCAGCCTGCCGTCAAGAACCCCGTATAGCCGCCTACATTCCGTGTAATAACGGTTGATAGCATAAGGCACCTGCTCCTTGGCAGCTCGCTTGAAATGATGCACTTGACCGAATATCGGGCCAATGCCGCCCATCTGAAACATCAGCCATTGGATCACTTGATATCGGGCGGCCATTTCTTCGGGCATAAATTTACCGGTCTTTTCCGCCAAGTACATCAGAATGGCGCCGGATTCGATCACTGTATAAGGTTTCCCATCGGGTCCATCTTGATCAATGATTGCGGGTATCTTGGAATTGGGATTGATGGCGCTGAATTCTGCGGTAAATTGGTCGTCCTGCCCGATGTTGATGGGATGAATGGTGTATTCCAGACCGCATTCCTCCAACATGATGGAAGCCTTTCTACCGTTCGATGTTTTCCAACTATACAGATCAATCATCAGCTCATCCCCTTCGTTGCTTAAGGTACCATCATTTCCAATTTTTCGTTTTATCAGAAAACGCTTTTAGGTCGTTAGGCTTCCTCCTCTTCGATCGGCTCGCCATCCAAATCCCATATCATTTGACGTATTTCATCCACCACGGCGGCCAACCGATCCGGCGACTGACTGCGTGCCACTATGGAGGCGCCGAAACGGCCGTCGCGATGAAACGGATAAGAGCCCAGGCCCACGTCAAGGTATTTGTCCTGCAACGCCGTCAACCCCTTGGCGAGGGTACCCTCGCCAAGATAGACCGCAATCGCTACTGAGCGCATGGGATCACCACCCACCAGTTCGTGTTTCAGGCTATGAAACATGGCCTGGCAAATCGACGGTATGCCGGCCAGGACATAGACGTTCTCGATCCGGAAACCCGGCGCCTTGCTTACGGGGTTTTCCACCAACGATGCGCCTAAGGGTGTTCGTGCCATACGCATCCGAGCCTCATTCAGTTCAGCGCCGGTGTGGCCGTAATGTGCCTTTAGAATTTTGACGGCCTCTGGGTTAAATTCAACAGGAAGCCCAAAGGCAGTGCCCACGCTATCCACAGTAATATCATCGTGGGTTGGGCCAATTCCACCGGTCGTGAAAACGTAGTCAAAATTAGCTCGCAGGCTATTGACCGCCTCCACAATCTCGGTCTCAACATCGGGAATGACACGACATTCACGCAGCTGTACACCGACATCATTCAGGGCATCGGCCAGAAAGCCAAGGTTTTGATCCTTTGTCCGCCCAGACAGGATTTCGTCGCCAATAATGATGACGGCTGCTGTTACGTTTTTCAGTCCTTCCGACATCGAATACGCTCGCGAATATGATGTTCCATTAGACTATAGCACTCTATCGCCTGGAGAGCGCGATGCCGATTGCGCCGACGACCGAGCACGGTTAAGTTGCAGCATGCAGTTCCCCGACCCCTTGATACACGGCACCCTTCTACGTCGATACAAACGGTTTCTAGCCGACATTCTGTTGGATGACGGCCAGGAAATTACGGCCCATTGCGCCAATCCCGGCGCCATGCTGGGTCTAACAAAGGAAGGCTCTGAGGTTTGGCTATCACCCTCACGAAATCCGAAACGAAAATTGAAATACTCTTGGGAGCTGATGTACGCTGACGGTGGTCTAGTCGGCATCAATACAGCGCATCCCAATGGCCTTGTAGAGGAAGCGATCTCCGCACACAAGATTGATGCGTTGGCCGGCTACGACAGCATACGGCGGGAAGTAAAATACGGAAAGAACTCGCGTGTAGACCTGTTGTTGGGTGACGAAAACCGACCGGACTGTTATGTGGAAGTTAAGAATGTGCATCTTATGCGCCGACCCGGGCTAGCAGAATTTCCCGACTCCGTTACCAAACGCGGCGCCAAACATCTGGTTGAATTGGGTGACATGGTGAAAATCGGAAATCGGGCAGTAATGTTTTATCTGGTACAAAGAACCGATTGCGACAGATTTACAGTTGCGGCGGATATTGATCCGACCTATGCCAAAGAATTAGAACAGGCCATGGCCCAAGGCGTCGAAGCAATCTGCTATGATTGCCACCTCGACAATAGAGGAATAGAAGTGCACGCACCGCTTCGGCTTGAGTTGTAAGTAAGGGAATCTTCTCAAGATGAACTATATGGCTGCTGCAAAGGCGTCGGCTGAGAATTCCGGCTTAATCAAGTTGTACGCGCCCAGCGACTTTGAAGACATGGCACGAGCCGGAAGGCTGGCTGCCGAATGTCTGGATATGATCGGTCCCTACGTCAAGCCAGGCGTAACGACCGACTCCCTGAACAAGCTTTGCCACGATTTCATCGTCGACCACGGAGCCTATCCGTCACCTTTAAACTACCGGGGTTTTCCCAAGTCGGTCTGCATCTCCATCAATCACGTGGTATGTCACGGCATTCCAGGCGACCGTGTTTTGAAGAACGGCGACATAATGAATATCGATGTCACTGTGACCTTGGACGGCTGGTATGGTGATAGCAGTCGGATGTATTTCGCGGGCAAACCCAAACTAAAGGCTCGCCGCTTGTGCAATATTACGTACGAGGCCATGATGCGGGGCATATCCGTCGTCAAACCTGGGGCGACTTTAGGCGATATCGGACACGCCATTCAGTCTTATGCCGAGAACGAGCGTTGTTCCGTGGTACGGGATTTTTGTGGCCATGGCCTAGGCCGGGTATTTCACGACGCTCCCAATATTTTACACTATGGAGCCGCCGGCAAGGGCACAGAATTGCGGGAAGGTATGTTTTTCACGATTGAACCCATGATAAATCTAGGTACCTGGGAAGTAAAAATGCTGAACGACGGCTGGACCGCCGTGACAAGAGATAAATCCCTCTCAGCCCAGTTCGAGCATTCCCTAGGTGTCACTGCAGATGGTTGCCAGATTTTTACCTCCTCCCCCAAGGGTTTACATAAGCCACCCTACGATTGAAACGGGACCCCTGAGCGACACCCTGCATGGTCCAGCTATAATGGTCTGGTTCGAGCAAACCAGCTTTCGAATTGTAGCCCTATTATGAACGAAATAGTCATCGACTGCGGTTTTCGTGGGCTACCACGTTTAGGAAATGGTGGCTATGTTTGCGGTATGTTAGCAAAAACGCTCGATCACGTTGTCGAAGTGACCTCACTCAAACCAGTGCCCCTGAGGGACTT
>CAZDQC010000042.1:0-19602 GCA_964507245.1 uncultured Rhodospirillaceae bacterium | reverse complement strand
CCGCGCCACCTGGATCATAGCTCACCGTACAAAGGTCATTTGAAGCCTTTCTCCTGACGTAGCTCTTGTCGCAGCAACTTAGTCGCTGCCATATCAATGCTCGCGCCATCTGCCGCAATTACAACACCGAACTTCTCCCGGGCGAATTCAGTCGAGATTTTCTCGTTTCTAACATCCTCTACCACGGCCAAAGGATCACGCACGAAAGGATCGCCATAACCGCCGCCACCTGCTTGTTCATGGCGGATGACATCACCAAAACGTAAGTTCCGGGTAATTTTGCTTGTCAATTCCTTACAGGCTCCATCGGGATCCAGAATATTTCGGCTGGGTGCCGCCGAGCCCCCCCCGAACAAGCCATATGGCGGATTCTTAGCCCGATCAGCGCGTAGCTGCAAAACCGCTTCCTCTGCCAATAATCTATATTGGCGCACTAGACCCAGACCGCCCCGGAACTGACCTGGTCCACAGGAATCAGGACGCAGGCCATATGCATCCAGACGAATGGGATAGCGTGCCTCCAATGTTTCAACGGGCATGTTGGACATATTTTGCGACGGATTAGTCACACCTTCGATCCCATCCTTGCTCGCTCGCCCGCCCCAAGCGCCATTGATCATATCCACCAGGATAAATGGCGTATTACTTGCCTTTTCATATCCACCAATGCTGACGACGGTGTTGCCGCCCTCACCCGCCGCCATGACTTTAGTAGGCGTTAGTTCCGCCAGCGCTCCCAGAACCGCGTCAACAACCCGATAACCGGTTAGCGCGCGTGCCGCCACAGCTGCAGGCTTACGCGGGTTCAGGATGGAACCTTCTGGGGCGCTGATCGAGATGCAGCGATAAATTCCGGCATTATTTGGAATTTCTCGACCCAGGGCACATCTGATACCGATGTAAGTTGATGATTTGGTATAGGATAGAGTGCAATTGATTGCGCCCTTTACCTGCTCGCTAGAGCCTGAGAAATCGACATTCAAATGATCGTGATGGACCTCAATGGCGCAGGCAATTGGAATTGGCTCCTGCGAAAAACCATCGTCGTCGATAAAGTCGGTGAAGGTGTAGCGGCCGTCAGGCCAATCTCGAATCGCCTTCCGCGTCAATCGCTCGCCATAGTCCAAAAGGGCGTCAAAATAGTTTCGTAGACGGTGTGCCCCATGCTTTTTTATCAATGCGATAAAGGCTTGCTCGCCAATACCACAAGTTGCCAGTTGCGCCTGTAAATCACCGATCAACATATTTGGCAAACGCACGTTGTTCCGGATCAATGAGAACAATGTAAGATCCGCCTGTCCCGCCGCGTACAACTTCAAAGGCGGAATTCGCAGACCTTCTTGAAAAATCTCAGTAGAATCGGAGGCGTTCGAGCCAGGTACCCGGCCCCCAACGTCCGAGTGGTGAGCGATGACAACAGCAAAACCCTGTAGGGACCCGACATGAAAGATCGGCTTAAACATAAAGATATCCGGCAGATGCATACCACCGGCGTAGGGATCGTTAAGGATAATTACATCCCCGTCTGCCAAATTATCACCGAACGTGCGAATGACCACGTCCATGGCATCAGGAACCGCACCCAAGTGTAGTGCCACTGTCTTAGCCTGCGCCAGAATTAGACCTCTGGCATCGCAAATTGTCGCCGAATAATCCAAAACATCCCGGACAATTGGAGAGCGGGCGGTCCGCATGACGGTGTAGGCCATGTCATTGACGATAGTCTCCAAACCATTCTTTATCACCGCGAAAGTGATAGGGTCGATGCCCTTCATTTTTTCATCCCTTCGGCAGGTAGGGATATTGACAAGTTGCCGTTACCTTTTCCCTCGACGATGCCTGCAGGAGGAACAGCGATGGTGCTATCAGCGCTTTCCAGGATCATCGGTCCCTGTGAGACGACAGCAAAGGCTCGCCGGTCAATTACCGGCGTTTCAACCCAACCTTCTTCTCGCGAAAAATACACCTGACGTGAGTTCCCTTGGGTCGCTTCAGCTTTTTGTTCTTGCAAAGATAGCGTTGCAAAATCCAGCTTGCCTGAACGGACCCCTCGGGCGAGGAGCCGCAGGTTGACAACTTCTACAGCGTCTTCGGCTGCGTATTGATAGGTTTGCCGATAAGCTTGCAGATAACGGTCTTCCAACCACGGTATCGTTATCTCTGCCCAATCTTGAGATAGCAGGACAGGGATTTCCGAATCTTGCCCTTCAAAGCGCATCTCCAGAGTAAAGGAGAAAGACATTAGGTCAGACGATATATCTTCGCGCTCCAATGCCGTTTTGGCCTGGGCATTCAATTCTTGAGCTGCCATTTTCAATTTTTGAATGGAAAGAGATTTAAGTAAACTCGGCATGGCAGTGAGGAAATGGCGTTCTACATCGCTCGTTAGCATACCCAGGGCCGTAAATACCCCTGGCATCGCGGGTAGTAATACGCGCCTGATATTCAGGCTGCGCGCCAAATCACAAGCATGGATTGGTCCGCTGCCACCAAATGCCACCAACGTAAAATCGCGAGCATCTATCCCCCGCTCCACACTAACAGCCCGGATGGCCCCAGCCATATTAGCGTTGGCGACTTCTCGCACTCCGTAGGCCGCATCCTCAATGCTTAAGCCTAATGGGCCAGCAAGCCCATCGGCGATCACTTGCCGCGCGAGATCTATATCAAGTGTCAAGGTCCCACCAGCCAGTTCCTTTGGAAGATATCCCAGCACTGCATTTGCATCGCTGACGGTGGGTTTCATGCCGCCATGTCCATAACAGGCTGGGCCCGGCATCGCACCGGATGACAGAGGCCCAACGCAAAGCAAGCCTCCGTCGTCTATCCAGGCGATTGAGCCACCGCCACTACCCACTTCGGCGACATCGATTGTAGGTACCCGCATCATATACCCACCTGCCTTAATGAACCGCGCGGGTGTAGAGATGCCCGAGCGAAATTCATACTCGTTAGCGCGGGAGATGGCGCCTTCCCGAACCAATGAAGCAGAGGCTGTGGTGCCACCCATGTCAAAAATTACTAGATTCTCCTGCTCCAGAGACCGCCCCAGCCTTGCCGCACCCGCCACACCGGCAGCGCGGCCCGACGAAATGAAAAACACCGGCTTTTCTTGTGCCGTCTGCGTCATCGCCAAACCACCGTTCGAATCGCTTATCAGAAGCGGTGCCGCGATGCCGATGGCGCGTAAACCATTTTCCAAGCGTTGCAGATAGCTGCGCAAGATCGGCAAAACATAGGCGTTCACGACGGTAGTTGAGGTCCGCTCGTATTCCCGCATCTCCGCTAGCACTGAAACGGATGTAGTCACGGCAATGTCCGGGAACCACTCCCGCAGCAGCTGTCCAGCGCAAGCTTCGTGAACTGGATTACGAAAACTATTAATAAAACACACCGCAATGGACACAACCTCTTCCCGTAGTAGGCGGGCTGCGACGCAATGTAATTCGTCTTCATTCAGGACGGTGACGACGGCGCCGTCCGCGGCAATTCGCTCGGTCACTTCCTGACGCAAGCGCCTCGGCACCAAGGGCTCAGGCTTGTCCCATTGCAGATCAAACATATCGGGAGTACGGACGCGGCCGATTTCCAAAACGTCGCGAAAGCCCTTGGTAGTAATCAATCCTGTTTTTGCGCCGCGCTGCTCAAGCAGAGAGTTGGACCCCACGGTTGTCCCGTGCAGAACCTCAACAATTTCTCCTGGACCGTATTTTGCCGCCACCAACAAACTCTGGATGCCGGATAACACAGCCCGCTCTAACTCGTCAGTGGTCGAAGCGCATTTACGGTACCAGGTCCTGCCACTGCCATCACTTAAGACCAAGTCTGTGAAGGTTCCACCGATATCGACTCCAATACGCACACCGCTTGGCATGTGCCACTCCGTCCTTACTTACCCTTGAAGCATCACGCTAGCAGGAATTGACCGGGAGGTCAGGGAACATGATATGAATTGAAGAAATGCTCTAAAGGAGGAATAAAGCCCGTGGAGATTGTCAGGGACCAACCAGCGGTGGGACAATCCGTCTCCAGGACGGAGGATCAATATCTCTTGCGAGGTAAAGGCCGTTATACGGACGATGTCAATCTACCAGGGCAGGCCCAAGCCTACTTCCTACGCTCGCCCGTTGCTCACGGCATCCTCCGATCCATTGATACTACGCCGGCCAAGAAGTTAGCAGGCGTACTAGCGGTCTATACGAGCCAGCACCTAACAACGGTCGGCTACGGCCCCCTGCCTTGCATCGTCACCCTGAAAAATCGCGACGGCAGCGATTTAAGAAAGCCAGAAAATCACGCTCTTGCCGTCGAACGGGTGCGGTATGTGGGTCAACCAATCGCAGCAATCATTGCCGAGACGGTTGACCAGGCCCGTGACGCTGCCGAAGCCATTAAACTGGAAATTGATACCCTGGATGTGATTGACAACGTTGAGGCCGCAGCGAGTAAAGATGCGCCGCAAATTTGGCCGGAAGCGCCCGGCAACATCTGCCTCGATTTCGAGAATGGCGACCAGGCAGCGGTGGATGCCGCCTTCGCCAATTCAGCCCATATCAGCCAGCTGAAGATCGTCAACAACCGTGTCGTAATCGCGCCCTTGGAACCGCGTGCGGCCGTGGCCTATTACGACGGACGCTTCACCCTTTACATCGGCTGTCAAGGTCCGTACGCCTCAAAGAACATGCTGGCTAATCGTGTGCTAAACCTACCACCCAGGGATGTCCGGGTGATCACTGGCAATGTGGGCGGTTCGTTTGGTATGAAATCACCGGTCTATCCCGAGTATGTAGCTATTCTGCACGCCGCCCGCGAATTAGGCCGGCCAGTCAAATGGTGTGACCAACGCTGCGACAGTTTCCTCTCGGACCAGCATGGCCGCGATTCCGTGGTTGAGGCGGCCTTGGCACTGGATAGCGACGGTAATTTTCTTGCCGCCCGAGTTGATGGGATGGCAAATATGGGCGCGGTTCTCAGCGCAGTGGGACCACAGGTGCAGGTAAACAACATATTTAAGAATTTGCCTAGCGTGTACAAGCTTCCCCTGATCGCGATCACCACAAAATGCTATTTCACGAACACTTCACCGGTTGGCGCCTATCGCGGCGCCGGGCGGCCAGAAGTGAACTATTATCTGGAACGGCTAATCGATCTCGCGGCGCGACAATTGGGTCGTGATGCGGTCGAACTGCGCCGACAAAACCTGGTGCCCTCCGAAGCGATGCCCTATATCTCCTCCTCTGGCCAGCTTTATGATAGTGGCGATTTTTTTGGCGTTTTGGAGAAGGGTCTCGCCACCGCCGATTGGCACGGGTTTGAAGCGCGACAAGCGGTCAGTAAGGCAGCGGGCAGACTACGGGGCCGGGGCCTATCCTGTTACCTGGAAGCGACAGCGCCGTCCGGCAAGGAAATGGGCAACATAACTTTCGAGGACGACGGCACCGTCAGCATGGCCACTGGCACGCTCGACTATGGCCAGGGCCACGCCTCGCCGTTCGCCCAGGTGCTGGCAGATCAATTGGGCCTGCCGTTTGAGTGTATTCGTCTCAATCAGGGAGACAGCGACAAGTTGATCGTAGGTGGTGGTACGGGCGGCTCTCGTTCCATCATAGCCAGTGGCACGGCCGCAGTGATGGCTAGTGCCAAAGTCAAGGAAAAGGCAAGGCATTTAGCGGCGGAAAAGCTGGAAACGGCCGTAGAGGACATTGAATTCAGCTCTGGTGTCTTGAAAGTAGTTGGGACAGATCGGGAGATCAGTCTTCTGGAACTGGCGCAAACTCGGGAAGGACAGGCGGGCGCTTTAAACGCCGCCCTAGCGATCGACACCCCGCAATCGACCTATCCCAACGGCGTTCATATCTGCGAAGTCGAGATCGATCCTGAAACTGGCGTGGTACTAGTCGATAAGTATACCGCGGTGGATGATTTTGGCGTCATAGTCAACCCGCCCATCGTTGCTGGACAGGTCCACGGCGGAGTTGCCCAAGGTATTGGCCAAGCCCTGATGGAGCACGCGATCTATGACGACATGGGTCAGTTGCGGTCAGGGTCTTTCATGGATTACGCCATGCCTCGGGCAGATCAAATACCTCATATCAAATTTGACGATCACCCCTCACCTGCCACTTCCAATCCCTTGGGCGTGAAAGGCTGTGGCGAGGCGGGTTGTTCGGGATCCCTGCCAGCCGTGATGAACGCCATAGTAGACGCACTCGCCATTTTTGGCATTGAACACATAGATATGCCGGCCACCTCGGAGAAAATTTGGCGCGCCATCAACACCAATACGATACCTGTTTGACTTTGGCGCCAAATAACCGGTTCTTTTAGAAGAGCGGCAATAGTGAAAGATTAAGTAAACTGTCATATCTATGGCACGAGCGGACCTTCCCATTTTCTACATACAGCTTTTGGGCCAGTTTCTAAGTAAGGCGCTCAATAGGGCAGTTATTAGATGCATTGCTGCTCGTCCGCCCATGATCTGTTGGATACATTGAAGACACAATACGCGCATTTGGCCGTGAGCGTCTTTCAAACACCACTAATTGAAATGTCAGTTTGGCAGGGTATATAGGGCTTTGGAGCCTAGGCTTTCCACAAATTGAATTACTTTTAAAGCCTATCCCGTTGAAAGCTGATCGTGCATTTCCGACTTGGGTTTTCCAAACCCGGGTACCTCGGAAATTTCCTACCCCATCTCGGGCGCGATAACTCCGATAGATATGATATACTTGGCTGCATCTTCCACGGGCATGTCCAAAAAAATCAGGTCCCGCCGGGGCACCATGAGCAGGAAACCGGACGTGGGATTCGGCGTGGTGGGGACATAGATATTGATCATTTCATCGTCCAAACGTTGGGCCACCTCCCCTTCGGTTTCGCCGGTTACGAAGGCAACTGTCCAGACACCGCGCCGGGGGTACTCCACCAACACTGCCTGCCGAAACGAATTAGACGACTGGCTTAAAACTGTTTCCAAGATTTGCTTAAACGCGCCGTAGATGCTGCGCACCACTGGCATCCGGTTGACCAATCGTTCACCAGCTCGCAAAAGGGTCCGACCAAAAATATTTGCCGTAAGAAATCCCACAAATGTCAAAATGACGACACTAATCACCAATCCCAGCCCGGGTAACGAGAACGGCAAATAGTTCTCCGGATTATACTTAGCCGGCAACAGTGGAATTGCCTGGCTATCCACCCAGTCGATGAATTGCCAGGTCAGATAAATTGTTAACGCAATGGGCGCCGTAACAATGATACCAGTCAAAAAGTAGTTTCGCAGGCGGGTAAAAATTCCCGGCCGTTTAGCTGGTGCAATCAAAACGGGAATGTCTTCCTCGCGCACAAAGGGTCCGGTGGGTTGATCTCGGTCTGATGGCGGTACGGGCATCTGTATTGACTATTCTCACAGATTAACGTTTGCAAGCTTCACATAATGCCGAATGTCACAGGAGTCCAACTTATTCGCCTTTACTGTTTGTCTGTTGTATGTTGGCTACTCAGAAAAATGATTTGTGCCGATTGAAATTGACGCAACGTACAGCACATCCTGCCTTGATTATCCTGCTTGCGATCTTAGGAATTTTTTTCCTGTCGCAAAGGGCCTACGCAGATTTCAATAGCGCTGTGGTTTCCTATGACTTGGGTAAATTCCATTCCGCGCGGAATGATTTCCTAGCCTTGGCCGAAAAAGGCCATGCAGGCGCCGAATTCATGCTGGGCGTGATGCGATTCTACGGCAAGGGTGTGCCGCCCGACGACGCCTTGGCCGCAATCTGGTTTTACAAGGCAGCGATCAAGGGCAATCCTAACGGTCAGCTAGCTTTCGGCTCCTTGCACATCCGTGGCCTGGGCGTTCGCCAGGACTTAGTCAAGGCCTACGGCTGGCTGAGTGTGGCGGCAAACCAAGCTATCCCTGGACTACAACAACAGGCTATTGCGCTTCGGGATGAGGCAGCACATTTGATGAATTCCGATGAAATTGCCGATGCGATGCAATGGACCAGCCGTTTCAAGGCGCGGTCATCAGGCCTGACCATAGAATAGAGTGTAGATTAGAAACTGAGATTGCGAGACAAGGTTGCCATCGTTACAGAAGCGGGGCGCAAGATTTAGAGGCGGTATAGCGCGACATTTCTCGGAAGAAAGCTCCAAGGTCATCGTTAACGATATCGACGCCGCCAATGGCAAAAAATGTTGTGGCGAGCATTCACAACATTTGCAGATCCGCGATCTATGTGACTTCCGATGTAGCCCCAAAAAACGATGCGGCGGCTTGAGTGGACGCGACGGTATCTGAATACGGCGGACTAGATATCATGTTAAATAATGCTGGCGTACCGCAACAAAACATGCCCATGGCCGAGGCTTCGGAAGAGACGTTCAACCAAATTTGCGCCGTCAATTTAGAGAGCTTTCATTGCTAACCGTAGTATGCAATGCCAGAATTGCACAAACGGGGTGGCGGGGCCTTCGTGAATACTTCTTCCTCCGCCGCCTTGAGCTCGCGGTATGGGTTTGTCTGGTATAACGGTAAAAGGCGCGGTGAATAGGATCATCAAACGTATGGCCATCGAATTGGCGGCAGATAATACTTACGTTAACGCCATTTGCTCCATTGTTGGAGAAACCCAGATGCTGGCGGCGTTCGACGGCGGTGAAGTCACCCCAGAAACGCAGGGAATGTTCCTTAACACCATTCGTTTGGGCCGCTTAAGCGAGCCGTTAGATTTCGCCGAAGAGGCGCTGTTCCTAGCCTCTGATGAATCCTCGATTATCACAGGCGTATGCATGGGAGTGGTCAGCGGCCGCTGAAACTAATCGATTTCAGTGCAATCGAATATCTGTAAAGAAATCTCATAGCCGCGTTAGGGGAGAGTGGTTATATTGCGCCCACTCGACGGGCGGGGATCGGGCTAAACGTATCTGGTAAGGAAGCCACCCAGTGCCGAAACGCACAGATATCAACAGAATCATGATCATCGGCGCCGGGCCAATTGTAATTGGCCAGGCTTGCGAATTCGACTATTCCGGGACGCAGGCTTGCAAAGCGCTTAGGGATGAGGGCTATCGAGTAATTTTGGTGAATTCGAATCCCGCTACCATCATGACAGACCCAGATTTCGCCGACGCGACCTATGTGGAGCCAATCACGCCAGAAATCGTGCGTAAGATTATCGCCAGGGAGCGACCAGACGCCATTTTGCCAACCATGGGTGGCCAGACCGCGTTGAATACGGCCATGGCGCTGCACGAAGACGGCACTTTGGAAGAATTCAACGTAGAACTGATCGGCGCCAAGCCCGACGCCATCAATATGGCGGAAGACCGCAACCTGTTCCGTGAGGCGATGATGAGGATCGGTCTGGAGACGCCTAAGGCCGGCATTGCCCACAATTTGGAGGGGGCATGGGCGGCATTGGAAGTAGTTGATCTACCTGCAATCGTCCGACCTTCTTTTACCCTCGGTGGGACAGGTGGCGGCATTGCGTACAACCGAGACGAATTCCAGGCAATCGTCACAATGGGGCTGGATGCATCTCCCACCAACGAGGTGCTAATCGAAGAATCGGTTTTGGGCTGGAAGGAATATGAAATGGAGGTGGTCCGTGATAATGCGGACAACTGTATCATAGTCTGTTCCATAGAAAATGTTGACCCTATGGGAGTTCACACGGGCGATAGCGTCACCGTGGCGCCAGCTCTGACATTGACGGACAAGGAATACCAATTACTACGTAATGCCTCGATCGCCTGTCTGCGGGAAATTGGTGTCGATACAGGAGGATCGAATGTCCAATTCGCCTTGAATCCGGTAAACGGTCGTTTTTTAGTGATTGAGATGAACCCGCGTGTATCCCGTTCATCGGCCCTCGCTTCAAAAGCAACTGGTTTTCCGATCGCCAAAGTCGCAGCTCGACTGGCAGTGGGTTACATTCTTGATGAGTTGGACAATGACATCACGGGAGGTGTAATTCCTGCCTCATTTGAACCCACAATGGACTATGTGGTTACCAAAATACCCCGCTTTACGTTCGAGAAATTCCCTTCGACGAAAGCGCTTTTGACCACGTCCATGAAATCAGTCGGCGAAGTCATGTCCGTGGGGCGCACATTCGCCGAAAGCCTACAGAAGGCGCTGCGCTCCATGGAAACCGGGCTTTCTGGTCTAGACGAGATACTCATCTCCGGCATCGAGGAAGACAAATTCGATGCACTTCGAAAGGCTCTGGGGCAGCCTGCTCCCGATCGGCTGTTGATAGCGGCACAGGCGCTACGTCATGGTTTAAGCCAGGCGGAGATAGCACGTATCACGCGCATCGATCCCTGGTTTGTGGCGCAAATCGCTGACTTAATCGCAGCGGAACAGGGTTTGTCAGTCCACGGCCTGCCACGACAGGCCCAAAAACTGCGTCTCCTGAAAGCTCAAGGTTTCTCTGATCGGCGCCTAGCGGAGCTGACCGGGCTAAGGCCGGCCGAGGTAACCGCAGCCCGTCTCGCCCATGACGTTCACCCCGTCTACAAATGTATCGACACGTGCGCCGCAGAATTTGAAAGCCACACACCTTATTTGTACTCCACGTACGAAGGACTTGATGAAACGTCGGAATGCGAGGCACAGCCCACCGAGCGGGAGAAAGTGATCATTCTTGGCGGCGGTCCTAACCGCATCGGCCAAGGCATTGAGTTTGACTATTGTTGCGTACACGCGGTGATTGCCATGCGAGAAGCCGGAATTGAGGCGATCATGATCAATTGCAATCCGGAAACCGTTTCCACCGACTACGACATTTCTGACCGACTGTATTTCGAACCCCTGACTGCGGAAGATGTATTGGAGATTGTCGGAGTGGAGCAAAATAAGGGCAGCCTAAAAGGTGTGATCGTCCAATTCGGCGGTCAAACACCGTTGAAGCTAGCCGCCGAGTTGGAAAACGCTGGCGTACCCATATTGGGCACCACGCCAGACGCCATAGACTTGGCCGAGGACCGTCATCGTTTCCAAGTACTTTTGCAGCACCTTAATTTGAAACAGCCACCCAACGGTATAGCAACCTCATCGGAAGAGGCTCACGCAGTGGCGAAACGGATTGGATTTCCCGTGGTGGTCCGGCCCTCCTACGTCCTGGGAGGGCGAGCCATGGAAATCGTCCGAGACAAGGCACAGCTGGATCGCTATATGCAAGAGGCAGTCAAAGTTTCCGGTGACAGTCCGGTTTTGGTGGATGGCTATTTACAGGATGCTATAGAGGTTGATCTGGATGCCCTAGCCGACGGTGAGGACGTCGTCGTGGCAGGCATCATGGAACATATCGAAGAGGCGGGCATTCATTCTGGTGATTCGGCTTGTTCCCTCCCTCCATATTCTCTGAACACCAAAATTGTGGCCAAGATCGGTCGTCAAGCCGAAGCCATGGCACGTGGTCTGTCGGTTGTCGGCTTGATGAATATGCAATTTGCCGTACGTGGCGACGAGATATTTGTTCTGGAGGTTAATCCGCGGGCCTCCCGAACGGTACCGTTCGTCGCCAAGGCCGTGGGCCAGCCCATCGCCAAAATTGCAGCACGTCTTATGGCAGGCGAAAAATTAGCAGATTTCGGCCTTGATCTACGCCGGCCGAGCCATGTAGCGGTAAAAGAGGCAGTATTCCCATTTGCTCGGTTTCCTGGCGTAGACATCCTCTTGGGACCCGAAATGAAGTCGACTGGCGAGGTCATGGGACTCGACGTATCGTTCCCAGCGGCCTTTGCAAAATCTCAGATTGCAGCGGGCATTAAACTGCCCAATCAAGGCAATGTGTTTATTTCTGTGAAGGATGGGGACAAACTGGCCGCGGCAAATCTAGCAGCGAAGCTCGTAGTTTTGGGATTTGATATCATAGCCACGGCCGGTACGGCACAATTTCTCGAGGACAAGAACATTAGGGTAAAGCCGATCAAGAAAGTGTTAGAGGGCCGACCCCATATTGTGGACGCCATCACCAACGGGGAAGTAGATTTGATATTTAACACCACGGAAGGGGCCCAGGCTATTGCCGACAGCTTTACCTTGCGCCGTGCCGCCCTAATCCACAGCATCCCTTATTATACCACAATTTCTGGCGCCAAGTCCGCCATGCAGGCTATAGAACACTTAAAGCAAGAGGGTCTTGATGTAGCCCCGTTGCAATCTTACTTTTAAATTTCTGTTGTAGATCGGAGAGATTGAGTCGATCATTGGTTTCCTATTTAGAAAGAGGTTTGCTACCACCAAATGGAAAAGGTGCCTATGACCCGTGCGGGTTTTGCCAGCATGGAAGAAGAATTGAAACGACTGAAGGGAGTGGAACGCCCCGCCGTGATTCGGTTACTTGAAGAGGCGCGAGCCCATGGGGATTTGTCGGAAAACGCTGAATATCACGCCGCTAAAGAACGCCAGGCTTTCATTGAGAGCCGAGTGGCGGAGTTGAACAGCAAGGTTAGCCGAGCGCAAATCATTGATACATCAACTATTTCCGGCAAGACTGTAAAATTCGGCGCTACCGTGACCGTGGTAGACGAAGATGATGATTCTGAAATGAAGTTTCAGATTGTTGGCGAGGATGAGGCGGATATCAAGGAGAAACGCCTGTCCGTCGGATCGCCATTAGCGCGAGCCCTAATCGGCAAAAAAGTTGGCGATGAGGTGGAGGTTGCCACGCCCTCAGGAGGTAAGTTTTTCGAACTTTTGAAAGTTCAATACATCTAATACGGCCCATCCAATTTGCGCCCCAGATGGCTAATGATCCATACAGCGGGAATGGCGGTGACCACCCTGACAAGAAATGAGACGACCCAACAGTCATCGGATAGTTAAATTGAACAGCCAAGCGCCAGCTATCTTGGCGACGGCCATTACCTTGCTGTTTGTAATCAATATCCCATAACGATGCCGTTCCCGGATGCTCTGACCAGAATTGCCTATAGTAGAATTGCAAACAGTGCAGCCACATGGATGAATGGAAAATAGCTAAATAGTATTAACAATAGCTTCGTTTCCGTCGGTAGAGCGGGACCAAAAAATGGCAATAACTATTTTGCAGCCCTGTTAGAGTTTGGCGAACAATGAATATCATGAGCAGAAAAACACATGCGGAATTCGGAATAGGTGAAGCGGAACAACGTTTGACCTGCTTGTCTTCCGGCTATGTCTATCGTTCTATGTTGGGAGAGCCCCACGACAGGATCCAGACCGGCACCACATTTGGTAATCTTCCTGATGACTGGAGCTATCCGGAATGTGGCGTTCACAAGGACAACTTTGCGAGAACCGGTCCCTCATGATGGACCCCTTTGACTTGAAGACCCGAGCAGCGATCAATGATCCCGCACCCATCTTCACAGCCATGCTAGCGGAAGCCCCCGTACATTACAGCGCTAACCTCAAATCCTGGGTCGTCGCCGACTACTATAATGTCAAACTAGCCTTGTCAGACCCACGGTTCAGTGTAGAGAAGATGTCACCCTTCGCTGAGCATATGGCAGACGGCGCCGACGGGCACCGGATCAAGGAATTAACACGCGTTTTGGGCGGTTGGATGGTCTTCAAGGACCCACCTGCGCACACCCGTCTGCGCCAAGTTCTTCAGCAACCATTTAAGCCGCGCGAAATAGAGAAGATGCGCATTGACGTGATCCGCATTGCCAACATGGTCGCCGACGAAATGGCCCTGCACGCCGGACAGACCGTCGATTTCATCGATGTCTTTGCCAAACCACTGCCAGCGAGAGTAATCGCCAAATTAATCGGCGTCGATGTGACTATGGTGGCGCAGATGACTGCCTGGTCTAATGAGATTGCGAAGTTTATTTTCTCCGCCCGGGACACGCCAGATAAATACGCACGGGCCCATGTAGCCCTGATTGAAATTCAGGCATTCTATCTTTCAGTGATCGCTGATCATCGGGCCCGACCCCGAGATGATATGTTAAGTAAAATGATTTCCTTTGATGATGATGGCCAAGCGTTAAGCGATGACGAAATCGTCTCTATGATGATCCTGTTCTTGTTTGCCGGGCATGAAACAACAACCAATCTGATCGCAAACGGTCTTTTTGCTCTCATACAAAACCCCAATCAAATGGCGCAGTTGCAAAACAACTCTGCGCTGTTACCTGGCGCAATTGAAGAGTTTTTGCGTTACCAAGGTCCTGTGCAAACTGTGGTGCGAATCGCCAAGGAGGACATAATGCTAGGCGATAAAAAAATTCGCGCTGGCGAACGTGTATTTGCTCTTCTAGCGGCTTCCCATAGGGATCAGTCGATATTCGATAATGCAAGGTCCCTCGATATTACGCGGTGCCAGAACCCCCATGTCGCATTTGGCTTTGGAATCCACACGTGTATCGGTGCGCCACTAGCCCGTATCGAAGGACAAGAAGCTTTTCGGATCCTCTTACAAAGGTTTGACGAGTTCCAACTGGGACCTGGCGAATTATCCTGGAAGGATGATTTCGTTACGCGTGGTTTGGAACGACTACCGATAACATTCAAGTTGAGGACCGATCCGGCGTAAGACAAGGCAACTGAATAGGGAGAGTTTCATTGTCCTTTAAGAATCAGACTATCGTCATCACAGGAGCTGCCGGTAATTTGGGATCTGCCGTAGCGAAGACGTTTTATGAAGCAAATGCACGCGTGGTATTAGTGGATGCGAAAGGTGAATTGCTTGATAGACGGTTTCCTGACTCGGATAACCGTTACGTTAAGGTCCCTGTCAATTTGCTGCAACGGGAAATGGTGTTGTCTGCCTTCGAAAAAATTCAGGATGAACACGACGGCATTGACGCCCTTTGCGCCATTGCAGGCGGATTTTATATGGGCGAAGCAGTTCATGACACCGCCACCGATATCTGGGAATTGATGAACGATTTGAATGTACAAACCCTATTAAATTCGACGGCTGCCGTCGTTCCTCACATGATTGAACGGGGCGGCGGGAAAATTGTAACCATCGGCGCCAATGCCGCGTTGCGCGGTATCCCAGGTATGGGCAGTTACTGTGCGGCTAAAAGCACTGTAATGCGTTTGACAGAATCTATGGCCGGTGAATTGCGTACGAAATCAATCAACGTCAATTGCGTCATGCCGTCGATCATTGATACCCCGGTTAACCGCGCGGATATGCCTGATGCTAACCCGGCGCATTGGGTCACCACCGCCGACCTAGCGTCAGTCATCATGTTTCTTTGTTCCGAGGAAGCGAATGCAATCCACGGAGCTTTAATTCCGGTCGTGGGGCTATCCTAATACCGAACAAACATGCAATTAACTAATTCCCCAGTATGCGGGCATTAAAAACAGCCGGTGCCTTACAATAATTCGGTTATTGTGGAAGCCTTTGACCATTTTCCTTCTAGATCCATAAATTTGACCCAAAAGGTGTAGACCTCATTCTTGCCTTTGAAACTCCCGGCGCTTCAGTTGAATTTAAGGAACTTTAGCTTGGCCAATCTGTGGTCTGGTACCTATTAGGCATACCCAAATCGATCCAACGGTACACCGAATTCGACTTTGGAACGACGCAGAACCGGCGCTGTCTTTACCGACGCAACGTTCGGCGCCGCGATTAACTCAGCGGTCAGGAAATTCTGCCAGGAATCCCAGTCCTGGGCGACCACCTTCAAAATGAAGTCGGCTTCACCCGTCAACATGTAGCATTCACGAATCATCGGCAAACCGGCCATGCGTCGTTCAAAGGCAGATAAGTCGTCCTCATGTTGGCTATCAAGTCCGATCCATACAAAAATTGAGAGCGCATAACCCAATTCCTCGCCATTTAAATCCGCGTGATACCCCCGAATAAGACCTACTCGCTCCAACGCTCGTACACGGCGCAAACAAGGGGGCGCTGAAATTCCAACGCGACGAGACAGTTCCACGTTAGTGATCCGGCCATCGTCGCGTAGCTCCTCCAAAATATGGCGGTCGATAGCGTCAAGCTTTACCTTGGGCACAAGTCGTCTATCCTCCATTCGGGCTACGGTGTAATTTAGGTCTATTAATCTCGACCCTAGGTATACCGACCAGATCACGCAATAATATTACCCACGTAACAATATTTCAAATTGGTTCCAAATTGACATTATCCGATACGAAATACTTTCCCTGCTGGGTATTGACACCTGGCCATGCGGGTATGGAAAACCAGGCAATTGCCCTAGCCGAAACGGTGGGCCTCCCTTACACGGTGAAGAGGGTGCACCCCAGACCGCCCTGGACCTGGCTACCGCCGGGCTGGTGGCCATCGCCACTAACTGCCCTGGGTGTTGATAGCGATTCTATCTCCCCCCCTTGGCCAGATCTCGTTATTTCATGCGGAAGAAGGGCTGTGCCGTATGCATTGCTAGCAAAAAAGCGAAGCAAAGGTGCTACAATGGCCGTGCATATTCAGAACCCCAAGACACGGCTTACGGCATTTGATCTCGTCGCACCCCCACGCCACGACCACCTCCAAGGACCGAATGTAATCGAAACCGAGGCCTCCCTGCACAGCATTACGAACCAGCGCCTTACAGAGGCGGCTAATAAGGTCGCACCCTCACTATCCCATTTGCCTCGCCCCTTGGTGGCGGTTTTGATCGGAGGTAGCAACACATGTTTTCGTTTAACTCCACAGATTATGACGACTTTCACCGGTCAGTTAAGAAAGCTCTGCCGGGATTTTGGTGTTGGCCTCGTAGTCACCCCCTCGCGCCGCACAGGTGATGAAAATATTCAGGCCTTGCACCAGGCCTTGGAAGGTCTACCGGCACAGGTCTGGAATTTCGAGGGCGACAACCCTTACTTCGGTTATTTAGGTCTGGCAGACAGCATCATAGTTACTTGCGATTCGGTCAACATGGTCACCGAAGCCTGCGCCACCGGCAAGCCGGTACATGTTTTTCACCTGGAGGGAGGTAACAGAAAATTCAAAGAATTCCATGGTAATATGCAGGCGGCCGGTTACACGCGGCCATTTCAGGGACAATTGGAGCATTGGCATTATCGTCCCGCCAATGACGCGGCAAAGGTTGCTAGACGTATCCACGAGCTATTGAAACAAAAAAAGCCAAACTCCAGCCTGACTTGAAGCGGACGGATTAGCCATATACATACCGTGGTAAGTCGCCTTCGACCATTTGTCATTTTGAATTGGTAGCGTAAGGAGTGCGCCATGCCGCAAAGCCATCATAGCCGTGTCATTATTTTGGGTTCTGGCCCGGCAGGGTGTACCGCTGCAATTTATTCAGCACGCGCCGGTTTACAGCCGATCATGATTCACGGCCTCCAACCCGGTGGGCAGATGACCATAACGACGGATGTGGAAAATTACCCTGGCTTCGCCGAGGTCGTTCAGGGGCCGTGGCTGATGCAACAGTTTGAGGAGCAGGCCCGCTCGGTGGACACAATTGTCATCAACGACATTATCATCGACCTGGATCTTACTGCTCGACCATTTATCTGCACTGGGGATAGCGGCGATACCTACTCCGCCGACGCCTTAGTCATCGCCACCGGCGCACAAGCGCGGTGGCTGGGCCTGGAAAGCGAACAGAAATTTCAGGGCTTCGGTGTATCCGCCTGCGCCACCTGCGATGGCTTCTTTTATAGAGGCAAACCCGTTTGCGTTATTGGCGGCGGCAACACCGCGGCTGAGGAAGCCCTGTATCTTACCAATTTCGCCTCGAGAGTAACCTTGATCCACCGCCGGGATAGCTTACGCGCAGAGAAAATTTTGCAAGAGCGCTTGTTACATCATGATAAGATTACAGTTCTTTGGGACCACGTCATAGATGAGGTCATAGGTGAAGACACGCCGCCCAGTGTCACCGGCGTCAAGGTAAAAAATGTAAGAACGGCCGAAATCAATGAGATGGCTGTTGAAGGCGTATTCGTCGCCATTGGACACTTACCGCAGACGGAGTTGTTTAAAGGCAAGCTGGCCTTGGATGATGAAGGCTATATTTTTACCGCGCCGGACAGCACAGCAACAGAGGTCGCCGGCGTATTCGCGGCGGGCGATGTACAGGACAAGATTTACCGTCAAGCGGTAACCGCGGCGGGAACCGGTTGCATGGCGGCTTTAGAAGTGGAACGCTACCTTGCGACGCTTGAGAATGGGGCGGCCAAGGCGGCCGAATAAACTATGGATTGGGACAAGTTGCGGGTATTTCATACCGTTGCTCTAGCCGGCAGCTTCACCCATGCGGGCGAAGATCTAAATCTCAGCCAATCCGCTGTCAGCAGGCAAATTTCAGCTTTAGAGGAGGAGCTGGGCGTACAGCTATTTCACCGCCATGCTCGCGGATTGGAGCCGACAGAACATGGCGACCTACTGTATCGATCTGCCCACGAAGTGTCGGATAAATTGGCCGCGGTGCGCGCTCGACTTGCTGACAGTAAAAACATCCCTTCCGGCGATTTGCGAATAACGACCACCGTCGGAATTGGTTCAACCTGGTTGACCCCACGCACCCAGGAATTCCTTGAATTATACCCCGATATTCGCCTCTCAATAATCTGCGATGATAGGGAATTGGATCTAGGCATGCGTGAGGCAGACGTAGCCATCCGCGTCACCGAGCCGAGGCAAACGGATCTGATCAAAAAACGCCTTTTCACGGTGCATTCGCACTTGTACGCCTCTAGAATCTACATTGAGAAGTATGGCACCCCTCGCGATGTGGATGATCTGGACGATTGCGCTTTGATTGCTTACGGAGATCATGCCCCCGCAACCTTGCGTAACGTTAATTGGCCACGAACTATAGGGGTTAAGCCCCATAACCGGCCGCGGGCAACCATATTACAAGTAAACAACATCTATGGCCTGTTACTGGCGATTGAAAGTGGCGTCGGTATCGGCTCACTCCCTGACTATATGATTACCCCCGACCGGCCCTTACAACGCATTCTACCGGAGATTGATGGGCCTACGACTGATGCTTATTTCGTCTACCCCGAAGAATTGCGAAACACTAAAAGAATTGGTGTGTTCCGGGACTTTCTTGAGGAGCAAGTACGGAAATGGCAGTTCTGAGTTCTACACAGCTATGCGTGTGACGCATACCCTCCATGCATAACTTTCATTAGCGAAGCAAACGCCTAATCCTTAAATTTCATATTAGAATGATGCGTTGCAGAATTCTCGGTGAACCCTCTCACTCCCCCCGTGTAGAGCCAGTTCACCTAGCGTCTACCAAGACGTGAAGCCTCCCTGTTAGACTGGCCCGGAAATTTTCCAATTTCCGGGCCCTTTTTTGTCCCTGAAATGATCAGCCGATGATTTAATTAGGAACCTGAATGAGGTTACAATTGCAATTCGTGGCGATCAGGTCATCAGGCAGAAGCAAATCGATTCGCCCATTTAGTAAATTTAAGTGATTTAAATCCGCAAAAAATTGATTTGAAAACGAAAATATTCGAGGAAATGGCGCACGATATTCCCGGTAAGGGATCGAAAATACGACAGCCTCGCCAAAAAGTTAGTGGCCCTACCAATCTAGCTACAACGTTGAAATCAGAGCCGATAAAGAAATTCAACACTTCCTGCAAACTATTCCTAGAATTATAGCTCCCATCACGACTTAGGTTGAGCCCTG
>CAZDQC010000041.1:6394-25569 GCA_964507245.1 uncultured Rhodospirillaceae bacterium | reverse complement strand
TGACCATTTCTTCGTATATAGGCTTTATTATATTGGCCTCGATACGTCGGATTTCCAAGATCGGCAGTTCGTCGGCCATAATGTGATTTCCCTTCAACTATTCAATAGCGCCACCAATAGCTTAGCAGATCAGCCAAGGCGACATCATTAATCATTTCGCAGACTATCATTAGGCACACTGCTTAACATTGTTGCGCTATGTGATGCCGCGTCCAGGACAAAAGCCAGCCGCTGGCGATGGCATTTCATAAGAGCATCATAAACAATAGGAGGGGAAATTAACGAAGTAGATGAGGGGCGCTAACAAGCATTGGTTATGAGTTCGGTTCTTATTGGATGCCCTGGGTCACCAAATTATGAGATCCGTTCTGCAGCACCTAAGCCGGCTGGCAGACGCCTCATTCGCCCTTATCAGTGAGGTCTCGCATATTTTCCTTAATCGATCGTGCGATGAATCTCTGATTCTCTGTATCGCTACTGTCCTTTTTAGCCTTAGAGAGTTCTAATGCTGGCAGCGACCTAGGCCCAAAAACACCACCCTGGCGCAACACCAAAAACCCCACTAGTGCAAGATTAAACAGGTTGAAACCAATTGCTGTCAGAAATGCCAACGAATAGGTTGCGGTGAGGTCAAAAATCACGCCGCCGATGTACCCGCCCACGGCCATGCCCAAAGTTCCAAAAAATAGTATTACACCAATACGCCAACCCGCTTGGCTGACATGAAAATGTTCGCGAACGATGATTGCATACATGGGCACTATCCCACCATAACCCAACCCGTAATAAACAGACACCGCATACAACCCTTCCAGACTGTCCACGTACATATACAGGGCCAGGCCAAGAAGCTGCAGAGCACAGCCAAGCAGAAGCGTTTTCAATCCCCCGATGCGATCCGCCAGCCAGCCATAAGCCAAGCGTGAAACAAAGGCGCTGAACAGTAGGATCGACAGCATCTCAGTTCCACGAGCAGCGGTATAGCCTAGGTCGGAGCAATAGGCCACGATATGCACCATGGGCATGGACATAGCTACACAGCAACCTACGATAGCGAGACACAATAGAGAAAAAGCTGCGTTGGCCCGCAGACCCAGGACCGCTTCCCAGGCCCCATCCGCCTGCACTGACCATATGTCCTTTGTCGCTGCCCCACTGCCTTGCCGCCTACGTGGGCTTGGTCGGCGCATCACGAAAGCCAAGGGAATAAGGGTAGCAAAACAAAATAGGCCGTAGCAAAACATGGTGTCGCGCCAACCGTGGCTCTCGATGAAATAGCCAAATATTGGTGGCCAGATTGCCCCTGCAAGGCTTTGCCCGCCAGTAACCACAGCCACGGCGATGCCCATACGCCGGTCGAACCAATAGGTTACGTTAGTCAGCAAAGGCGAAAATATCGGACCATTTCCCAGAATGCCTAGCAACAAAAGATGGGCGCCCAAAAAAACGATCATTGATTGCGATTGCGAAATAGCCAACATGGACAGACCAACGAACAAAGCACCACAAAAGGCTGGGCCTGCCATGCCACGACGGTCCAACCAGAAACCCATGAGGATGCCGCCCACGCCTGCCCCAAATAGGGCAGAAGAATACCCCGCCGACGGAATTTGCCGCGGCCAACCAAATTCTGCAGCTATTGGCTTTAACCCCACGACCACCAGGTAGGTGGAGCCGAATGCCACAGTTATCATCAGAGTTGAGACTACGGCAACCAACCAGCCATAGGCCGTCTCAACAGAAGCTTCCTCTGGCACACTCATCGGTAAATCACTGCAGAGTTTGAGAAAAAATAAGGCGTGGATCTAAATCCCGCGCCACTCACAATAGTACCCCTGTTCACCGCATAGGGGAATAGATCAAAGCGCGTTGCCTCTTATCCTACTTTGACTTATGGCTAGATGATGGACGATCTCCAATGCCAAATTTGCGCCGGCTGCAACTGTCCGCCCTTGATCGAACATGAGGGCTGGACCTATTACCAATGCATCAATTGTAAATTGGTCTTTCTTGCCCCCATGCTGACCAGAACCCAGCTTGCCGACTTGTATGCCAACCCCGATAGCGGTGGCACCAGAGCCTACTTCAGAAAGGAAACCTCAAAACTGCGTCGCGCCAGGGGACGGGCGCGTTATCTTGCTCGTGCTATCGACGGCCAGCCGGCAGGTCAAACATTGTTGGATGTCGGTTGCTCAGGCGGCTTTATGACCCAGGCCGCGCTGGAGGTGGGCTTCGTCCCTACCGGTATTGATCCCGACGTTGACGCTGTAGCTCATGCCCGAAAATGTTACCCGGGGCCTACCTATGCCGTGGGCGGCTTGACGGATTTTGCCGCCCAATGCGAGCAAGAATTTGACGCCGTCTATTGCTCAGAAGTTTTGGAGCACGTGCCCGACGCCAATGAATTCATGGCCGCTTTGGCAAAGCTGATGGCACCCAGTGCGGTGCTATATCTGACAACACCGGACATCAGCCATTGGCGCCGGCCCAAGGATCTGACTCAATGGGATGTTTTCACGCCGCCACACCATTGCCTGTTCTTTTCCCCTAGCAATTTGCAGAAATTGTTCGCCTACCATGGTTTGACCATCCGCCGCCGGCAATGGGCCTTTAAGCCAGGCTTAAAAGTATTGGCGGAAA
The DNA here is from genome assembly GCA_964507245.1 of uncultured Rhodospirillaceae bacterium. Taxonomy (GTDB): domain Bacteria; phylum Pseudomonadota; class Alphaproteobacteria. The sequence goes on along the minus strand of CAZDQC010000041.1, from coordinate 22,929 downwards.
AATCTGGGGGCCGAAGTAAGCGTGGATAAAATTTATGGCATATATCCCATGCTGTATGCGTTATTCGAAGCCAGCAGCCAACTGGATTGAGGCGCCATGCACGCCCGAGTACAGGGCACCCTGGCCAAAGGTACGCTCGGCGCCACAGCGAGTGGCCTGGAAATCAAGGGCTGTTGGACAAAAATCTTATAACTGTTTTTGAGGAGGGTGCTATGCGCATTCACAATTTGTACGTAGACGAGTATGGCCAATCACATTTCCGCGATATTGAAGTGGAATGGGTTAGTGAGGGGAAAGGCGGCAAACTGTCCGAGCGTCTGCCGGCCACGGGCATAATTTTCCGACAAGTGCAACCTGATTATCAGCTGAACTGGCACCCCGCACCACGGCGGCAATATATCATCAATCTCGACGCTGGCGTGGAGATTACCGCTTCGGACGGAGAAGCCCGTATAATCCCGGCCGGCGAGGTGATCCTAGTAGAGGACACTTCTGGTGACGGCCATATGTCCAAGGCCGTTGATGAACAAATCCGTCACTGCATATTTGTGCCGGTGGAATAAATGAGGATCGACCCCGGTTCGGCCGCTTGGAGACGCAGAAAATTTTTGTGTTTGGCAGTCTGCAGACGACTTGAGAAACCGTATAAGCTTAATTGACAAATACGGAGCAAAATTCGATTTGCTCGAGCAAAAACATCCTTAGCGACATTGGCCCAAGCGAACACCACCGATTTGCAATTTAATAATGCGGTGGCTTTTCGTCGAATTGGCTAGGATTCAAATCACTCTCGATACGAACTAAGCGGGCGCGCTGTTCGGATAGGTCTCGTTGCAAAATTTCAATTTCCGCCCATTGTTTGTTGACCATGTTATTCAGGTCATCAATAGTTGCGTCTTGGTGCACCATGCGGCTTTCCAGGACTACAAGGCGATCGGCAAAATCAGATATTTTATTCATAAGATGTTTTTGCGCCGATTGAAGCCTGGACGCAAGAGCACATTTTAGCGATAAAGCCTATACAGTCTGGAGATAGAAGAACATGGATATACCAGGCAATTATCTAACACACGTGCAGCAGGACCAGTTTTGGAGCGACGGGTATTTGGTGGTGGAAGGGGCTGTTGACAATGATACATTGGCCCACCTGCGCACTCAGATGGACGCTTGGGCCGAGGAGAGTCGGAAACATACCGAACCCTATGGTGAACCTACTGTAGACGGCCGCCCTCGTTTCGATCTGGAGGAGAACCATAGCGCTGAACGGCCAGCCCTAAGAAGAATCAACAACCCGGCAGAGATTTCCGATCATTTTTACAAAGTGATGACCGACGCACCAATGGTAGACATGGTGGCGACCCTTATTGGCCCGGACGTCAAGTATCACCATTGCAAAATTAATTCGAAACTACCCGGCAGCAAAATGGTGGTGCACTATCACCAGGATTTTCCCTACACACCCCACACAAACGACGACATTATCACCGCCCTGTTACTTCTGGACGACGTGGACGAAGGCAATGGATGCCTGATGGTGGTTCCCGGCACTCACAAGGGTACCATCGACAGCCTATACGAAAGCGGCGAGTTCACAGGCAAGGTTAATCCAGTGCTGGAAGAAGAATATCTGAAACGCCAAGTGCCGATTGAAGGCAAGGCCGGTTCCGTCTGCCTGATGCACACTCGCCTACTGCACGGAAGTGAAACCAATCTGTCTAAGGACCGGCGGCGGGCAATTTATTTATGCGTCTATAGTGCCGCCGACGCCATTCCCATCGCCCGCAACCCTATGCCGTCCAAACTGGAAGGCTCTATTGTGCGCGGCCAAGCTAGCCAAACAGCCCGCATGGTTCCCTTGGAAGTGGAACTACCACAACAGCCGAAATCGGCGTCCTTTTTTACCGTGCTAGGCCAAAAATCAGCCAAAGCCGGAAATTAGGGCAGGTTTGTGTTGCAGACCATAACGTCGGCAGGCAATTCACGGCTGGAAAAACGGGTATTTTTTGTCCTCAGATAGGCTATCCGGCTAGCAAGAACATTACCGAAATGAAAACAGCCCGTGCCAGGAAAATGTGCATTCATGTTACGCGGCAAGATTAGAATTACTGCTATCCCGAGCAACTTTATGAACCGAATTATATAAAATTTAGTTCACTAATTCTGGGATCTTGCCGTCACCGGAGGCTTCCGGGCCATGTCGACCATCATTCGCCTTACCGCTTTTGGATGGTTCGCCGTTCGACGGTTTGACCTTCGGAAAAAAATTGAACGTCAGCTGACCATTCTCAACGTCAACAACTACTTTACCACCTTTGACTAATGCGCCGAATAGTAACTCATCCGCCAGGGGCTTTTTGACCTTCTCCTGAATGATCCGGCCCAGGGGGCGGGCACCGTAAAGTTGATCATAGCCTGTTTCGGCTAACCATTTCCGTGCCGCCTCGGACAGGATAATAGAGACTTTTCGGTCGCCTAACTGCTCACTCAATTCTTGAATGAACTTGTCCACCACCTTAGAAATTACCGCAGGCGGCAGGGACGAGAAGGTTATCGTGGCATCCAAACGGTTCCGGAATTCCGGCGTGAATAAACGATCGATAGCTTCCTCGTCAGCGCCAACCTTGTTCTCGCGGCCGAAACCGATGGCCATTTTTGACAGCTCCGATGCGCCGGCATTGGTGGTCATGATCAGCACCACATTACGGAAATCGATGTGTTTACCGTTGTGATCGGTTAGTTTCCCGTAATCCATGATCTGCAACAGGATGTTGAAGAGATCCGGATGCGCCTTTTCTATCTCGTCCAGCAACAGCACTGCATGAGGTGTCTGATCAATAGCATCGGTCAGCATGCCACCCTGATCAAACCCTACATAGCCCGGCGGCGCACCGATAAGACGACTTACCGTGTGGCGCTCCATATATTCAGACATGTCGAAACGGACCATTTCCATTCCCATGATCTTGGCCAGTTGACGGGCCACTTCTGTTTTGCCCACGCCCGTTGGGCCTGAGAAGAGATAGCTGCCAATGGGTTTTTCGGGCTCCCGCAAACCGGCACGAGACATTTTCAGGGCCGTGGCCAAGGCACCGATAGCCTTGTCCTGGCCAAACACTACAGATTTCAGATCGTTTTCAAGATTAGCCAGGCTGGCCTTATCGTCCTTAGAGACAGTCTTGGATGGTATGCGGGCGATTTTGGCCACCACGTTTTCCACATCTTTGGCGGAGATGGTCTTTTTGCGCCGATGTTCGGGAAGCAACATTTGTGCGGCCCCCACTTCATCAATAACGTCGATGGCCTTATCAGGCAGCTTGCGGTCGTTGATGTACTTCGATGAAAGCTCAACCGCAGCCTTGATGGCCTCGCCAGTATAACGGATACGATGATAATCCTCGAAATATGGCTTCAGACCCTTAAGGATTTTCATCGCATCGCCAACTGTCGGCTCGTTCACATCAATCTTCTGGAACCGCCGCAGAAGCGCCCGGTCCTTCTCAATATAGCCGCGATATTCCTTATAGGTAGTAGAGCCCATACAGCGAATTGTGCCGCTAGCTAGAGCCGGCTTCAGCATGTTAGAAGCGTCCATGGCACCGCCTGAGGTAGCGCCTGCGCCGATCACCGTGTGAATTTCGTCTATGAATAGAATAGCATCAGCATGGTTTTCCAACTCCGCTATTACCGCCTTCAGCCGTTCCTCGAAATCGCCGCGATAGCGTGTTCCCGCCAAAAGAGCCCCCATATCAAGGGAAAAAATAGTGGTATCGCGCAGCACCTCTGGAACCTCGCCCAGCACGACGCGGCGGGCCAAACCTTCGGCGATGGCTGTCTTGCCTACGCCGGGATCGCCCACCAGGAGTGGATTGTTTTTTTGTCGCCGACAGAGGATCTGGATCACCCGCTCCAGCTCTTCCGCGCGACCGATGACAGGGTCGATGCGCCCGTTACGAGCCTTATCGTTCAGGTCAATGCAATAGGCAGCCAAGGCCTCGTCATCAGATTTAATGCTTCCCTCGTCATCCTCCTTCTCTTCCGCCCCGCGGACGGTGCGTTCGGCGCTCATGCCGGGCGCCTTGGCAACGCCGTGGGAGAGATAGCTGACCGCATCCAGACGGGTCATATCTTGCTCTTGGAGGAAATAAGTCGCATGGCTTTCCCGCTCAGCGAAGATGGCTACTAGAACATTGGCCCCAGTGACCTCATCTCGGCCGGAAGATTGTACGTGATAGACAGCACGCTGAATGACTCGCTGAAAACCGGTGGTGGGCTTAGGTTCCTCCTCGTCGTCGATTGAAAGCGAAGCGAGGTCCTCTTCTAGATAGTTAGCCAGTTGTTCGCGCAACTGATCAATTTCGACATTACAAGCCCGCAGCACTGCCCGCGCGTCATTGTCATCGCACAGGGCAAGCAAAAGATGCTCCAGCGTTGCGAATTCATGTCGCTGCTCATTGGCGCTGAGCAGTGCTCGATGCAGGCTTTGTTCAAGTTCCGCCGCGAATGATGCCAAGTTCAGTTCCTTAGATTTTTTCCATTGTACACTGCAGAGGATGCTGGTTCTTGCGCGCCAGGTCAGTCACCTGCATAACCTTCGTTTCCGCAATTTCGAAGGGGTAGATGCCGCATACCCCTATGCCCTTTTGGTGCACATGTAACATGATCTGTGTCGCTTCCTGTTGATCCTTATTGAAATAGCGTTCCAACACATGCACTACAAATTCCATGGGCGTGTAGTCATCGTTCAACAACAGTACGCGGTATATGGGGGGCTTTTTGGTCTTCGGTTTGGGTTTTGTGGCCACATCGACGACGCCGTCATTGTGGTCATCACCTGACCCGTTGCCGGACAACTTGCTGCCCACCATCGTCGCCAACACTCCACAAAATTTCATGCGAGGCCCCATGGACTAACGCACCAAGCTATCATATTGCTCCTTTTTAATCATATTGGAAGGGGTGAAATGCATCGAGATTAGATTACGGCACATTAAAAAAACTATAAAATTTATTTACTAGCTTCCCGCGACAGGGTGATGGCGGAAAGTTGTGCCAACAGTCTTGATTAACTACTTGATGATTCCCATGTATTGGCGGTATTGATGCGCGCTTAATTCAGGGGCGTCAGACAGCTTAATTCAGACCATATTGAAAGAAGGATAGAGCGCCATGGGCATCAGTATCGCTGTCGTAGGCGCCACGGGTAACGTGGGGCGCGAAATTCTGAACATCCTGGACGAACGGGAATTCCCCGCGGAGGAAGTCATGGCCTTGGCTTCAACCAAATCTGTCGGCAAGGAAACTACCTTCGGAGAAAAAACCCTGAAAGTGAAGGCGCTGGATACCTTCAACTTTTCCACAGTGGACATCGCCTTGTTCTCAGCGGGGGGCAGCGTCGCCCAGCAATGGGGGCCGGCTGCAGCCCAAGCAGGCTGCGTGGTGATCGACAATTCCTCGGCATTCCGCATGGACCCTGACGTGCCCCTGATCGTGCCAGAAGTAAACTCCCACGCCCTATCGGGTTACAGTCAGCGCAACATTATAGCCAACCCGAACTGTTCCACGGCACAGTTGGTTGTCGCGCTAAAACCGCTGCACGAACGGGCAAATATCCGCAGAGTGGTAGTAGCCACCTATCAGTCTGCTTCAGGTGCGGGACGTGATGCCATGGATGAATTGTTTAGCCAGACCAAGGGTGTCTATGTCAATGATCAGCCAGCACCTCGAAAATTCACTAAGCAGATCGCCTTTAACGTGATTCCCCATATCGATGCTTTCATGGACGACGGAGAAACCAGGGAAGAATGGAAAATGACGGCCGAGACTAAAAAAATTCTCGACCCCGCCATTAAACTGACAGCCACCTGTGTCCGGGTGCCGACTTTTGTCGGTCATGCGGAAGCGGTGAATATCGAATTTGAGAAGCCCTTGGATGATGAGACCGCCCGCGACATTTTGCGAGAGGCACCCGGCTGTATGGTGGTCGACGAGCGAGAGGACGGCGGTTATGTCACGCCAGTGGAATGCGTTGGCGAGTTCGCCACCTATATCTCTCGCATCCGTGTCGATCCCACAGTGAAGAACGGCCTAAATATCTGGGTTGTTTCTGACAATCTACGCAAGGGCGCAGCCCTGAACGCTGTCCAAATCGCCGAGATCCTGGTAGCCCGTCACCTAAAGAAAGCTGCGTGAACTTGGCGGTTATATAAGTAAGGAGCCGTCAGTGCCAAAAAACAGGTCTGGCCCCGCTTCGCATGTCTATTTCTCCCACCGCCTACGCCTACATTACGTGGATTGGGGCAACGAGGATGCTCCCCCCATGTTATTGGTACATGGCGGGCAGGATCATTGCCGTAATTGGGACTGGGTGGCGGAAGCCTTCCGCGATGAATACCACATCATCGCTCCGGATTTGCGCGGCCATGGGGACAGCCAGTGGAGCGTAGGCGGTAGTTACACGATGCCCGAATACATTTACGACATCGCCCATCTTATAGATCAAAAGAACATGTCCCCCGTGACCATCATCAGCCACTCCCTGGGCGGCATGATCAGCCTGCAATACGCAGGCCTGTATCCGGAAAAGATGAAAAGCATCGTCGCTATCGAGGGCTTGGGAGCATCGCCTTTGATGCTGGCGAAAAGTGCGGGCAAGAGCATCAATGAAAAACTGACGGATTGGTCCGACGAACTTCGCAAAATATCGGGTCGCACGCCCCGGCGCTACGCCTCGTTGGAAGACGCTTTTGCCCGCATGCAGGACGAAAACCCTCATTTGTCCGAGGAACAAGCCCGGCACTTGACCGTACATGGTGCTAATCAGAACGAGGACGGTACATTCAGTTGGAAGTTCGACAACTACGTGCGCGTCTTCAAGCCCCTTGGCCTTCGCCCTGAGGAAACCCGTTATCTGTGGTCCCGCATCACATGCCCTACTCTGTTGATCCGAGGCACAGAAAGTTGGGCCTCGGACCCTGTCGAGGATGGCCGTATCACATCATTCCAAAACGCGGACGTCGCCGACATTGAAGGAGCCGGTCACTGGGCCCACCATGATCGCCTAGGCGTGTTCCTGGAACTGGCGCAAAAGCACCTGGACAAATAGAGAAAATGGATGCCGGGAAGCCGTTGACAAAAAGGCGGTCGCGGCGTATATCCCCGCGACTTGGGCGGCGGTCACGCCGCCCGAATTATTTGCCACAACGTTGTAATGGCTGGCTGCATAATTGACTAATAGATGGACAGAACGATGTTCGCTGTAATCAAAACCGGCGGTAAACAATACCGCGTCACTCCGGACGATGTGATCCGAATTGAACGCATCTCGGGTGAGGCCGGCGACAAAGTCTCCTTCAACGACGTGTTGATGTTGGCCGATGGCGGCAAGACAGCCGTAGGCACCCCCTTAGTGGATGGAGCCAAGGTCACCGGCACTCTGATGGAACAAACGCGCGGCGAAAAAATCATTGTTTTCAAAAAAAAGCGGCGAAAAAATTATCGTCGCCGTAACGGTCACCGCCAGGACTTGAGCGTGGTGCAGATCACCGATATCAGTGGCCCGAGGGCCAAGAAAAAGGCCGCACCCAAAAAATCGAAAACCAAGAAGAAGTCAGCTGACTCTGCGCCCGAAGCCACGGCTAAGAGCAGCGAGAGTTGAGGAGCAACCGGAATGGCCCATAAAAAGGCAGGTGGTAGTTCACGCAACGGCAGGGATACAGCCGGCCGTCGGTTGGGAATAAAAAAATACGGGGGGGAAAAAGTCATCCCCGGCAATATTATCGTGAGACAGCGCGGCACCAAGTGGAAGCCTGGTGATAACGTAGGGTTGGGCAAAGACCATACTATCTTTGCCCTGATCGAGGGTCAGGTGAAATTTCGGACAAAAACCGGTGGACGGACATTCGTTTCGGTGCAGCCGGCAGAATAGGCGCGCCCGCACGCGCCTAGAAAAAGCGGGGGGTGGCTGACCATCCTCCGCTTTTTCGTTTCGAGCACACGACGGTGAACCACTATGAAATTTCTTGATCAGGCAAAAATTTTTATCAAAAGCGGCAAAGGAGGTCACGGGTGCGTCAGCTTTCGCCGCGAGAAGTTCGTTGAGTTTGGGGGCCCCAATGGCGGAAACGGCGGCCAGGGTGGCAATATCGTTGCTCTAGCCGTAAAAAATCTCAACACCTTAATCGATTTTCGCTATCAACAGCATATCAAGGCAAAAAATGGCCGCCCGGGTATGGGGAGTTCGCGGGCCGGCGCGGGTGGTGCGGACGCAATCCTCCGGGTGCCCGTGGGCACGCAAATCCTGGATGAAAACCGAGCAACAATTCTCGCAGATATGACAGAGGCAGGACAACAAACTGTGCTGGCCCAGGGCGGTTCGGGTGGAAGGGGTAACGAAGCCTTCAAGTCCTCAACCAACCGGGCACCACGGCACTATGAACCTGGCGGCGAGGCACAAGAATTCACCCTTTGGCTGCGCCTGAAACTAATCGCCGATGCGGGACTGGTTGGTCTGCCCAACGCTGGAAAATCGACTTTTTTGACCTCGGTCAGCAGAGCCCGGCCGAAGATCGGGGACTATCCCTTCACTACGCTTTATCCTAATTTGGGCGTCGCTCACGCAAGCGGTCGCGAGATTGTGCTAGCGGATATTCCGGGCCTAATTGGAGGGGCCCACAAAGGTGCCGGCCTGGGTGATCGTTTTCTGGGCCATGTGGAGCGTTGTCAGGCCCTGGTCCATCTGGTGGACGGAACGGCCGATAACGTAGTGTCAGACTACCAGACTGTGCGCAACGAGTTGCAAGCCTATGACGAAGGCCTGGCTGACAAGCAGGAACTAGTCTGTCTAAATAAATGCGATGCCCTGGCCGATGATTTGATAAACGAGCGGCGGGAGGCCCTGAAAAAGGTCACACACTCACCCGTTCACGTGATTTCGGGCATGGCCGGCCTGGGCGTGGCAGAGCTACTTGCGGATCTGGCCCAGAACATGGATGACGAAGATACATCAGGCGAACCAGTCGTGGAAGCCAGCAGCTGGCAACCATGAGCGAGCATCTAAACAAGGCCAAACGGGTGGTGATCAAAATTGGCTCGTCTCTATTGGTAGACCAGCAGACAGGTACCCTGCGCCGAAGCTGGTTGGATGCCTTAATGGACGATGTAGCCGATTGCCGAGCACAGGCACAGGACGTGCTGCTTGTGTCCTCTGGAGCTATCGCCTTGGGCAGACACAGTTTGGGTCTTACCGCCCGAGCTCTGCGTCTCGAAGATAGTCAGGCTGCAGCTGCCGCCGGACAGATCCGCTTAGCCCACGCCTACCAGGAAAGCCTGGCCCGGCATGGCGTGCCCGTAGCGCAAATTCTTTTGACCGGAGATGACACGGAACGCCGGCGGCGCTATCTGAATGCCCGTAATACATTAACCGCGCTGCTGGCCCACGGTTCCGTTCCCGTAGTAAACGAGAACGACACCGTAGCCACGGAAGAGATTCGTTTTGGCGACAACGACCGCCTAGCCGCCCGCGTAGCCGCCATGATTGGAGCAGACTGTCTAATCCTGCTGTCTGATATCGGAGGTCTATACAGCGCCGACCCCCGAAAAAATGACGAAGCAGAATTCATTTCTGAAGTATCTGAGATTACCTTGGCGATCGAGGCTATGGCTGGCGCCACCGGAAGTCATGATGGCCGCGGTGGCATGGTGACAAAGATTCAGGCCGCCCGGCTAGCAGGCCAGGCCGGCTGCACCATGGTCATCGCCGATGGCCTCGCGACCCATCCTATCGCGAAGCTGCGGGGTGGTGGTCGGGGAACCTGGTTCACCACCTCCGCCACGCCGGCCAGCGCCCGCAAACGCTGGATTGCCGCCAGCTTGCGCGTGCGCGGTGCCGTTACCGTGGACGCTGGGGCGGTCAATGCCTTGAACCAGGGACGCAGTCTGCTGCCTGCGGGGGTCACGGCGGTGGAAGGGGATTTTCAGCGGGGTGACGCAGTGGAGGTGCGCGGCCCCGACGGTGCCGCCCTGGGGCGAGGCTTGACTGCTTACTCTATGGCCGACGCTGACCGCATCAAGGGGCACCGCAGCGACCAAATTCAAGCTATCCTGGGCTTTCTAGGCCGCGAGGAAATGATCCACCGAGATGACCTGGTATTAGGATAGATATTGGCGAGACAATAATTCTTAAGAATTGGGACGAAGGCTATGACCACCGCAAAAAACACCATAGAGGACATGGAACAACAATTACTCGAGCTCGGCAAGGCGGCACGGGCTGCGGCGACGGTGCTGGCCAAAGCCCCCACACAGGCCAAGGATGAGGCCTTGCTGGCCGCTGCTAAGACTATGCGCAAAAATCAGGACGCAATCCTGCACGCCAACAAGACTGACATCGAAGCGGCACAAGGCCGAGAATTGACCAATGCCATGCTTGACCGTCTGCTGCTGACCGAAGATCGCATCGAGGCCATGGCCAAGGGGTTAGAGGATATCGCCAAGCTAACCGACCCCGTAGGCGATTTGATGACGGAGTGGGATAGACCAAACGGTCTGCGCATCGCCCGCATTCGAGTGCCCCTAGGAGTTATTGGCATTATTTATGAATCTCGGCCCAACGTCACGGCAGATGCTGGCGCCCTGTGCCTGAAATCGGGAAATGCGGCAATCTTACGAGGTGGTTCAGAAAGTTTTAATTCGTCTCGCGCCATTCACGATTGCCTGTTGACTGGGCTGCGAACATCAGGATTGCCTGATGGCGCCATTCAAATTCTAGCCACCCAGGACCGTGCTGCGGTGGGTATCCTGCTAACTATGCCCCAATATATCGACATCGTCGTACCCCGTGGTGGCAAGGGGTTGATAGAACGCGTACAAAACGAAAGCCGAATTCCGGTGATTGCCCATCTGGACGGCAACTGCCATGTCTACGTAGATGGCGCAGCGGATCTTGCGATGGCGCGAGAGATCAACCTGAATGCCAAGCTTCGCCGCACGGGAATTTGCGGCGCATCAGAAACCTTGCTAGTAGACCAGCGCTGCATGGATAGCCATCTCGCGCCCTTGGTTATGGACCTACTGGAGGGAGGCTGCGAAGTCCGCGGCGACGATGCCACTCAGAAAGTTGACAACCGGGTGGTTCCGGCGCGCGAAGCGGACTGGGATACAGAATTTTTGGACAGCATCATCGCGGTTAGTGTAGTGGATGGGGTCGCAGCGGCTATAGATCATATCGAAATCCACGGCTCGCATCATACCGACTGTATAGTCACTGATGATGCCGACGCGGCATCGCGGTTCTTGAATGAAATTGATAGCGCAATCGTGTTACACAACGCCTCTACTCAGTTCGCCGATGGCGGTGAATTCGGCATGGGCGCAGAGATCGGTATTTCCACAAACCGCCTCCATGCCCGCGGTCCTGTCGGCGTCGAGCAGCTAACTTCCTTTAAATATGTAGTCCGCGGCGAAGGCCAGGTCCGGTCCTAGGGAAGCGGTTGACACTTGCAAAATCCCGTCACGCAGCCACATCGCTGCGGCAGTAGCAGGATGAAGTAACAGTGACCTCTGCCCTAGCTATGGCCTGATCGAGCTGCTGTTTAATATGCAGCAATTCCACCTGTTCGCCGCGGCGGACGAGGCATTCGTTCAGGCCGTGTAGGCTCCACAAATTACCGGGATGCTGGCAGGCACGGCTAAGGCTGTTGTCCAGGCCTAGATCGGCGCGGTACACGTCCTCTGCCTCTTCCAGATAGCCCTGTTCCATCAACAGGGCACCCAATGCATGGCGGGCCGGCTGCATCCAACCCCAGGGTTCGTCGTAGGGCAGAGCGTCATCCAGCTCCACGGACTTGCGCAGATAGTCGAAGGCTACTTGGTGGTTACCTTTGCGGTATTCCAGCTCACCCATCAGCATGGCCTCGGCGATTTCCAGTATATCTACCACCGTGTTGTTATGAACGCGCCGGGTTTCAGGTACCTTGGCTTTGGCAGCGAGGAAGGCCTCTTTTTCGGCGGCCGCCTCGGCCACGTTACCCATTGCGGAATAAGCCACAGAGCGGGCATATCGCATCATCGCGGTGGTGGCACAGTAGAGGAGCTGATCTTCCGGAAGCTCCTGCGTTACAATTTCCTCCCATTTGCCGAAGCGGATCAACACGTGCTGTTTCATAGGCAGATAGCCTTCGATGAAGTCTGCCATAGGCGGAGATTCGACTCTCAACAATTCGTCAGGCGTGGTGTCAATCAATTCCTGGGCGGCCCGAATCGCCGACCCGTATTGACCCAGAAACATGGCGCCATAAATGACAAAATGATAATCGTGAGTCCGGTAGAGGGAATAAACATTCATGGCGCCCACCTCGGCCAGGAATTTACGATCGGCGGCGATAGCCTTCTGGTTGTAAACCACTACGTCGCTGTATTGCCCGCACAGCACATCAATATGGGTGGGCATGTGGATTAGATGGCCGGCATCGGGCACAAGTTCCCGCAGGCAGTCGGCAGCGCGCAGAGCTTTTTGCGGAAAAGGGGACATTTCCATAAGATGGATATAGAGGTGGAGAAGGCCTGGATGCTTCCAAGCCTCCGAAATCTCCTCAAAAGCGGCTTCCAAAACTAGTTGCGCCTCCGCCGTACCCGCACCTTTTGCGACACAGCCAGTTTCTAAATCCCACATTTTCCACGGCGTTAGGTTTAAAATGGCCTCGGCAAACACCGTACAGACATCCAAATCCCGGTTATGGGTCTTGTGTATTCGGCGCATGGCATCCACATAGTCCTGGTTCCAGCCCCGCTGATCATCGATGGGTTCAGGCTGCGGATAACGAGCCGGAAGGGCATTGATTAAGTCTTGTTCAACCTGAGTCTTGCCGACGCTGTGCTCCAACGCCATCTGCGTAGCGTCATACGCTGCGCTTAGGGCTTGAGCCTTGCCAGCCGGGTCCATTAGATGCCAGGGTAAATTATAGTTGGGGCCAAAGGCATAGGCCTTGCCCCAATGAGCCATGGCGCACCCTGGGTCATGCTCCAACGCCTTATCGAAACAGGCGATGGCTTCCGCATGATTGTAGCCATAGGTCCAATTCAAACCCCGGTTAAACCAAACCTGCGCTGCGTCCGACTTGGTCGTGATGGTACGTTCGAAGGCGCCAAGGTCAAAATAGCTCATAGCGTCTCCCTTTTGGTTCGTAGAGCAGTTAGATGGACTGGCTTAAACAAAAGTTTAATGGAATTAACCATCGATAGGAAAGGCGCCTTTGCCGCCGCAGGCTAGGTACAGAATAGCGATGGGCATTGATAACGCCAGGATCCGTGGATCTATCGGCTGATTTCTTCCAAAAGCAGCCGCGCTGTTTGGTCGCTATGGCTCAACATAGGGTAATGACCGGCATCAATGGCATGCCAATGAGCATGCAATTTTACTTTTGTACGTCGCTGATGTGCTTCAGACGGATTCAAACTTCCCGTACAATAAATTACCGTGGCCGGCCAGTTCTGGGCCCAGAATTTTTCAAGGTTGGCGGCTGAGGCCCCCTTAGGGTGCAGAGTGGCACGATCCAATGCCCATTTTTTTAGCTTTGGCTCAAGATCGGCGAACAGCCGGACTGACATGCCTTCCCGGCTAGGGCCAGAAGCGAACTCGGTTTCTTCGTAAGGTTCCGGATTAGACCCACGGATCACGATGTCTGCGACAGTTTCGCCGGGTTGGGGGGCAAGGGCATCAATATAGACCAAATGCCTAATTTTTTCTCGAGCTAGCTCTGCCGCCTTGGAGATGATGATGCCGCCCGACGATGTGCCCACCAGAATTACATGCTCTAAGTCTTCATAGAAAAACAGATCTACTACCTCCTTCGCCATGGTGGTGGCGGTAATACCAGCACGCAGACCCTTCTGCCGCTCCGCACAGCCTTCCATAGTGGGGGCATAAACCGTGTGTCCAGCCTGTCGCAACCGTTTGACCGTGGGCTGCCAGATCCAGCCACCCTGGAACGAGCCATGGATTAAAACAAAATTTGCCATTGCTATGCCCCCTAGTCCTGGTCTTCTTCAAATTTTCCAGCTGTCAGAACCGCCAGAGCCTCAACTGCCTCGGCGGCATCTAGGCCAGTGGCACATATCTCGATTTCCGTGCCTGGAGCTGCCGCAAGCATCATCAGACCCATGATCGATCGACCCGGCACCTCAACTCCATTGCGCCTGACAATTATTTCCGCTTGGAATAGTTCCGCGCAATTTACGAACTTAGCTGCGGCACGGGCATGAAGACCACGGCGATTGGTAATGGCCAGTGTACGTTGAACGATGATTCTTTTTCTCACACGAGACTCATTTATCACCCTGCAACAAGATTGAGGCAACATTGATGTATTTTCGGCCGGATTCTTGGGCCTTAGCAACGGCATCAGCGAGATTGTTGTCCTGACGCACCTTTACCAACTTAATCAGCATGGGTAAATTTATACCAGCGATGACCTCTACATTGGAACGATCCAGCAACGAGATAGCTAGATTGGACGGCGTGCCGCCGAACATATCCGTCAACAGAATTACACCATCACCTCTATCCACATCCTCCACCGCATGAACGATGTCGTTGCGGCGCTGTTCCATATCGTCGTCTGGTCCAATGCTGACCGCCCGGACGCAATCCTGAGGACCCACCACATGCTCGGTAGCGGCGATAAACTCGTCAGCCAACCGGCCATGAGTCACCAAAACCATGCCAATCATATCTTGCCCCTTAAACTCGCTTACAAACCCCTTGCTCACTATTCGGCCGCATCTCGATGCCGCACGTATGCTTCGTGCCCTGCCGCTGACAATCGCCGGGCCAACTCCCCGGCAGTATAGACCGAACGGTGACGTCCGCCTGTGCAACCTACCGCCACAGTCAAATAGCTTTTACCCTCTTTTATATAAAGCGGTATCAGAGTTTGCAGCATCTGGTCGATGGATTCCAGAAAAGGCTCGCACTCAGGATCGGCAGCTACATAGGCGCCTACCGCCGGGTCACTTCCTGTGAGGGGCCGTAACCCATCGACGTAGTGAGGGTTGGCCAGAAATCGAACGTCAAACACAAGGTCCGCCTCCCGGGGCAGACCCAATCGATAGGAAAATGAAATCACCGATACCGTTAGGCCCAATGTATCGGTGAGCCGGAAATGACCGTCGATAAGAGTACGTAATTCTCCTGCTGTAAGATTGGAGGTGTCGATCACCAGATCGGCCCGATTCTTGAACGGCGCCAACAAATGCCGCTCGCGGACGATGCCGTCCATGACCGGCCGGTCCTCACCCAAGGGATGACGACGCCGGGTCTCGGTAAAACGCCGGGCCAGAACCTCGTTATCGCAATCTAGGAACACGGTGGTCATTTCAATATCGTCTCGGTCAGCTAAGGGTGCGGTGGCCTGGTCGAACGCCTTAGTGCCAAAATCCTTTTGCCTAAAATCCACTGCGATGGCGATGGCATGGTCGCCTTCGCCGGACTGAATTAAGGGAAACAGCAAACGTCCGATTAAGCTCAAAGGCAGATTATCAATAGCCTCGAATCCGATATCCTCAAGGGCCTTCAAGGACATGGTTCTCCCAGCACCAGACAGCCCCGTGATCAGTACCAGGCGGACCCGGGGAACAGTCGGGGCGGACGTGTCCTGTCGATGTAGGATGTTTTCCGTCATGAACGCAAAATGTCCTCATCGAGAGACCGCGCCAGAAGCACCACCTTATCTGGCGCAGATGCCTCAAGCGAAGCACATGGGTAAAGAGGGAGCGTTACCCCTTCAATGGTGCAACGGCTAACCTGGGGCAGACGCGGGATGCCCTCTAGCGAACAAAGGTCCAAAACCAAACGCAACCGCACCTCAGCCATATGATCTACGGCAACTAAGCCGACGCCTCGAACCTCTATCAAGCTGGCAAGCTCATCAGACGCAGCAGCCCAAAGGTCGTCACCACGCCTGTCAATATAGACCTGGTCGTCGGCTACCAAGAGAGTATTCAGATCTTTACGGTTTAGCAGGCGTAAAGCCAAATCTGATTTACCCGATCCTGACGGTCCACGGAGAAGCACACCTGCGCCGTCAATCGAGATGCATGTCCCGTGCGCTAGGATCATAGTCCACAGCCTAAAGAGTTATGGTTCCACCAATATCGTAGCCGACTTCGGTCATAAAAGTGGGGAAATTCTCCAGATCAATATTAGTTAATTTGTTCTGTGGTGCCGCTGAACGACAATGCTACCCTCCTCTTTCTCATTCGTGGTGACAAAAAGTTGGAAACTGTCCCAGAAAACCACAGCCACGTAATCGTAATTCGTGGGTCCCTAGCAGGATTGATTGACCCGGCCCGCATTTGTGCCAGACGATGTAAGCCATTGCCAAATTTCTCGATGACCCAATGTGACCATGATTATTTCCCTGAAGGAGCCGCGTTGTTTCCAGTGGTGGCGGCGAAACACCTCCCGGTTCATCCCTTCCTTTCTGTGCAGCGAGGACAGAACCAAATACCAACCCTTTCGAATTCCAAATCATACTGAAATG
>CAZDQC010000041.1:0-6294 GCA_964507245.1 uncultured Rhodospirillaceae bacterium | reverse complement strand
CAGCGAGGACAGAACCAAATACCAACCCTTTCGAATTCCAAATCATACTGAAATGACACGTCACGATACTGACGCCAAGTCACAGACGTGTCATACTGGGTTCAAGCAACAGTAATCACGACCATGCAGGAAGAGAGCACAATGGGAACGAACCTGACACTTACCACCGATGATAACCACAGTTTTGGTGTCTACCGCGCTGATCCGGACAGCGCGGCCAAGGGCGGCATCGTCGTCATTCAAGAGATCTTTGGCGTTAATGAGCATATTCGTCAGGTTTGTGATGGTTTCGCCGCTGATGGCTATGTGGCAATTGCGCCAGCCCTGTTCGACCGGTCAGAATCTAAAGATTGCCAATTGGGCTATACCCCAGACGATATAGCCGCGGGCAGGGCGATCATACAGGCCTTTTCCTGGGATCTGTGTATGAAGGATATCCAGGCAGTGATTAATGTCATGAAAGGCGAAAGCCTAAAGGTTGGTACTGTGGGCTATTGCTGGGGCGGCAGTATTTCCTATTTGTGCAGTGCTCGACTACCGGTCCAGGCTTCCGTCGTCTATTATGGCGGACAGATCATGCCTTACATTGATGAAAAGGAAGACTGCCCCCTGTTAATGCATTTTGGCGAACATGACGCCGGGATCCCGCTGGAGAACGTCAAGAGCATTGGAGAGGCGCACCCGGAAGCGGTGGTGCATGTCTACGACGCCGACCACGGCTTCAACTGCGATCATCGCGGCCAATATAACGAGGCCGCCGCCACCCTAGCTCGGGCCCGTACTATGGAGTTGTTCGACCAGCACCTGAACTAACCGCACAACATCATTTTGCATCATTTCTGCGCGAGGCTTTGATGCAAAGGAGCCGCGTCACAAATAATTATTGCTCGCGATGGCCCTTTTATAGGCGGTCGGCCAGATTGCTTTCGGCCATTTTGATAGAATCCAGTAACGTGGCGGTTATGTGACCGGGTGGAATTGCGTCTAGCACTCCAAGAGATTTCACAGTGGCTCCCGCAGAATCTGACAACCCCGCTATAAAACAGAAAATGTTGTCGTTGACCGCGATGGTCAACAATTCCTCCACGGCTAGTGCAGCGGAAGTATCCATATGGGCGGCTTCGGTGAAGTCATAGATGATAGCCTCGTAACCCATAGAGACCTGTCCAACCCAGCGGTTTAACTTCCGCGCCGAAGCATAGGAGAAATGGCCCCGCAGAGACACCACGGCGACCCGTCCTTGCAGCTTTTCCAATGCCTCTCTAGCTTCTGGATCTAGGTTATCGGATTTGTCCGGGTAGGCGATGGCGGTCACACCCTTCATCTCTTCCCGTTCCATCCATCGAGCGGTGGCAAATCCAGCTAAAATAAACCCGACAGCCACGGCGGTTACCAGGTCCACAAACACTGTCAAGCCCAGCGTAATGAACATAACTAACACTTGGTCACGGGGAGCGCGACGGAAACGCTTGATATAGTTCCAATCGATAATGTCCCAACCCACCTTGATCAAAATTCCGGCCAAGGCCGCATGAGGCACCTGTTCTGCCAAGGGTCCTAGTCCAAGCACCAAGGCCAACAGGATCAGTGCGTGTAGTGCACCAGATAACGGCGAGCGCCCACCGGCGCGCACGTTGACCACGGTGCGCATAGTAGCGCCGGCGCCGGGCAATCCGCCAATTAGACCGGAAACCATATTGCCAATTCCCTGGCCAATCAGCTCACGGTCAGACTTGTGCCTTGTCCGAGTAATGGAATCCGCC
The DNA here is from genome assembly GCA_964507245.1 of uncultured Rhodospirillaceae bacterium. GTDB lineage: Bacteria > Pseudomonadota > Alphaproteobacteria. Next base: position 4,531 of record CAZDQC010000041.1, on the reverse strand, counting down.
ACCAAGGACGTCAGTAAGCTATCGATAGAGCCGAGCAAGGCCAGGACAAATGCCGGGCCCAGGATGGCTGGTAAATTTGCAGGACTGACAAGAGGCAGGTGTAAATCCGGCAGTCCAGTCGGAATTTCGCCTATCACGGGCGCATCCGAAAGGAAGAAGAAGGCCGTTGCACTGCCGGCGACCAGAGATGCCAGATGCGGCGGCAGAACGGCGTGCAGTCGGTTCGGCCAGAATATAACCACGGCAAGGCACAGGCCGGCGATCATCAGAGCATCCGTATTGACCTGCAGGGTCGACCCAGCCCATACATTGATCACTCCCAACGGTCCGCCAGGTTCCGCTGGCATGCCAATGAAAGGAAGTGTTTGGATTATGATGATGATCACTCCGATCCCCGACATGAAGCCAGAGACTACGGAATAGGGCGTATAGGTTACAAATCGGCCAACACGAACGAGACCAAATATAATCTGAAGAAAACCGCCCAGGATTACAATGGCAAAGGCCTCACCTAGATTTTCCGCATGCTGCGTTACGATCACAGCCATGACCACGGTCATAGGACCCGTAGGCCCGGAAACCTGAGATTTTGTGCCACCGAACACAGCGGCGAAGAAACCCACAGCGATCGCACCATAAAGACCAGCAATCGCGCCCACGCCCGAGGCGACACCAAACGCTAAAGCCAAGGGCAGCGCCACCACGGCAGCAGTCGTTCCGCCAAATATGTCGCCCTTAATATTATCGAATAAACTTGGCAACGGATCGGCCTCCACACGTCAGTAACCGGCAATAGAAATTAAGCCGCTACATGCCACGGACCACTTGCAAGATCCAAAAAATCGCCCCAGCAATCACAGCGGAGGCTGGCACTGTAATGACCCAAGCGGCAGCGATGGTGGTCAGATGGCTGCGGCGCACTAATTTGCGTCGCAGGGCCTGTCCCTCGGGGTCGATACTCTTAGTTTTACGTGCCTCACCATAACGTCCATGATTGATGTGGGTGCGCCGTCCGGTCTGCCATTCCCGATAAAATCCAACGCCGAAAACCGCGCCCACCGCTATGTGTGTGGAGCTTACGGGCAAACCTAGGCCGGACGCGACTATCACTGTTATGGCCGCTGACAGCGCCACGCAATAGGCACGCATAGGATTCATCTTAGTTATCTGTTGTCCCACCACGCGGATCAATTTGGGACCAAACAATAACAACCCGGCGGACAAGCCCGCCGCTCCAATGAACATAACCCATAAGGGAATTTCAACCTTGGCCGCCACTTGACCGCTTTCCGCTGCGCCTACAATAGCCGCCAACGGACCCACAGCGTTGGCAACGTCGTTGGAGCCATGTGCGAAGGACAGTAGTGCGGCCGAGCAGATGAGTGGAATTGTAAACAGGGTACGTATCGATTTGTTGCGGTTCTCCATACCCTCCGCCTGACGTCTAATCAGGGGATTAATAATCGCATATGCTACAGCGAATACGGTAGCGCCGATTGTGACAATCAGCCAAGGCTCCGGCCTCCAGACTCGCTTCAGGCCTTTCATTACCAGATAGGCGGAAAACACCCCCGCCATCAACGCAACCAGGATTGGCACCCATCGTTTTGCTCCAGCAATTTTGTCATCTTTGTAGATGATGTTGGCCTTGATGAATGCCAAAAAGATAGCGGCGATGACGCCGCCCAGAACTGGCGAGATCACCCAACTGGCCGCAATCTTGGCCATCATAGGCCAATTAACCACGCCAAAACCCAAGGCCCCTATTCCAGCGCCCAACACACCGCCGACGATTGAATGAGTGGTTGACACGGGTGCGCCCACGATAGTCGCGATATTGACCCACAGGCCAGCCGCCAGCAGGGCCGACAGCATACACCAAATAAACATGTCCGAATTGGGAAAGTCTTCCGGAGCGATAATTTCCTTGGATATAGTACCCACCACATCCCCACCCGCCACGATGGCGCCCATCGCCTCGAAAATCGAGGCGATGATCAGTGCCCCTATCAAAGTTAGGGCGCGAGAACCTACGGCAGCACCCACATTGTTAGCGACGTCGTTGGCACCGATGTTCATGGCCATGTAGCCGCCGATAATGCCGGCGATGATGACGATGGTGCGCTGTTCACCCCCTGAATACGCGATGGTAGCACCCACCCAGACGATTAACAGGAATAGAAGCGCCAGACCCAACTTGGGCACGAGACCGGCCTGTTCAATGGCTGCGGCACTGACTCGGTCAAATTTCACCAAGTCCTTAGTCAGAGTCTCTTTATACACCGGCTGCGGTCTCGTACTCAAAATTCTTGGAAGTTGGAAACAGCTTTAACATAGCCAGCAAAGAGCACTCCATAGTGGTCAAATTTTTGCTGAATTTCAGGCGGCTTTCGGCGCAGCGTCCTTGATGCCGTCGTCGACATGGCTATCATATTGGGTGAAATTCTCGCGGAAACGGGCGACAAGATCCTGCGCCTGAGCGTCATAAGCAGCCTTGTCAGCCCAGGTGCCGCGCGGATCTAGAATTTCGCTAGGTACGCCGGGGCAAGATTTAGGAACCAAAAGACCAAAGTTTTCATCCTGGCGAAATGGTACATCCTGCAGCTCGCCTTCCAAGGCCGCGCTCAACAAGGCGCGGGTATGCTGAATCGGCATCCGGTAGCCTACGCCATAGATGCCCCCGGTCCAGCCAGTATTGACCAACCAACAATCCGTATCGTGCTCGGCGATGCGGGCTCGTAGCATATTGCCATAGATGGTGGGATGGCGCGGCATAAAGGGAGCGCCAAAACAGGTAGAAAATGTAGCCTGAGGCTCGCTGCCAACGCCTTTTTCTGTCCCTGCCACCTTTGCAGTATAGCCAGAGAGGAAGTGATACATTGCCTGTTCCGGCGTTAGTTTCGATAGCGGTGGCAGAACGCCAAAGGCATCCGCCGTCAACATCACCACAGTACGAGGATGGCCTGAAATGCCGCTTTCAAGTATATTGGGAATGAAATCAATGGGATAAGAAGCGCGAGTGTTTTCGGTGTAACGGCTATCATCCAAATCCAAGCGACGCGTATCAGGATCCATCACCACGTTTTCCAGAACCGTGCCGAAGCGCCGGGTAGTGGCGTAGATTTCCGGTTCGGCTTCAGCCGACAAATTTATTACCTTAGCGTAACAGCCGCCCTCGAAATTGAACAGGCCGTTTTCTCCCCAGCCGTGTTCGTCATCGCCCACCAGTTGACGGTTGGGATCAGCCGAAAGTGTGGTCTTGCCGGTGCCTGAAAGGCCAAAAAAGATAGCTGCGCTCCCATCACTGCCCACGTTGACGGAACAATGCATAGGTAACACATCGCGCTCTGGCAGTAGGTAGTTCAAAACTGAGAAAACAGATTTCTTAATCTCGCCGGCGTATGATGTCCCGCCGATGACCACCAGGCGCCGTTCGAACGAGGCCAAAATATACGTGCCGGAGCGCAGGCCAGGCGTATTATTCGGTATTTCCAGGCTAGGGGCTTGCAAAATGGTGAATTGGGGCTCGAAATTCGTCTGTTCCTCGGCCGTGGGAATGATGAACATATTGCGGGCGAATAAATTATGCCAGGCCTGTTCTGTCACCACGCGCACTGCTAGGCGATGGTCCTTATCTGCGCCGGCCCAAAGGTCCTGTACGTACAGATCCTTACCCTCATAATGGGCCAGATGAATTTTTAGGACAGCATCGAATTCTTCCGGTTCGATGGATTTATTGACCGCGCCCCAATTGACGTCAGCTTCGTTATTGGCTTCCCGGGCAATAAATTTGTCATTTGCGGACCGACCGGTGTGCACACCTGTGCGGCAGACCAAGGCACCGCCGTGGCTTAACTCTGCCTCGCCATTGGCTAGGGCCATTTGATAAAGGGCGCTGGTGGTCAGATTCCAAAATTGTTTGCCCGTATTATTGATACCGTGTGTTTTCAGCCCGTGGCGACTGATGTTCGGTCCGATCTGCGTCACTGTAGTCTCCTGAGATATGACAACAGGCCCACCGGAATATAGCCCGCGTCACAATTTGTCAGTTTGTTACCTGTAAATGCAATCGATGACGGCACACCCGCGCCAGTCTGTTTCGTTGATACCCCCGTGGGAAAGATAGTCATCAAAGGTTATAGAGGCAATAAGTAGGTCTGAACAAAATTACAATCCATTCACTAGGCTGCACCGATACTGCACAGGGTAAGGTTTTGAGCAATTTCATGATGCATTTTTCTGAGCGGATCGTGCCAGGACGATCAACTCGCGACACAACGAATCGCCATCCATGACCGGGCGTGCAAATTCCAACCGCAAGACCTCGCCGCCGCGGCGCAAATCGCCGCCTTCGCCATCGCAACCCGTCATGATCCAGCCCCGACCTTCGGCACCCAGTAGTCCCTGGGCTACATCCTGTATAGCATCACCGTGATCCTGGTTTATACGGCTAATGACGCTGCCTTCCCAATCCTGCATATCAAAAACATTCGCCAGCCGGAACAATAAGTCTGATCCATCGATCCATTCG
>CAZDQC010000040.1:0-25728 GCA_964507245.1 uncultured Rhodospirillaceae bacterium | reverse complement strand
CCGTCGTTGTTCTTTGGCCCGGCGATAAGACGAACCGCTGCCTCATCCGTACCCTGCCATGCCGTTAGAGTTCCGCTAGTGTCGGCGGCACCTGATTGCAACACTGATGCGGCCAGCAAGGGGAAAAAAAAGATTCTAAATATTAACGTCATTTTTGCATCTTTTACCAGGACCTCGCATATTATCCCTGGTTCATAGTCACGAAAATAGAGAATAATATCCCGTGTTTGGTGAATATGGCATTAGCAATTGGCTTTTTTGGTCTATGAGATCAAGTGAAAACGATGGCGGATGACGAAATCAGCGGCGAAGAGCAAAACCACAGTGACGGTGACGGTGGTTATCTGACCGGGCAGTTTCTGGTTGCCATGCCGACCATGGGAGACCCGCGGTTCGAGCGGACCGTAATTTACATGTGCGCCCATTCTGCTGACGGCGCCATGGGCCTTGTTGTGAACAGGGTTGCTAGCGAGATTGATTTCCCGGAACTCCTTAACCAACTGGAAATTGAGACTGATGGGATAAAAAATTCCATTCCGGTTTTGACAGGCGGACCTGTGGAGACGGGCCGGGGTTTTGTGCTGCATTCCATGGATTACAGCCAGGATTCAACACTCAAAGTCACGGACGAAGTCGGCCTGACGGCAACCGTTGATATTTTGCGGGCTATTGCGGAAGGAGAAGGGCCTGAAAAGAGCCTGCTGACCCTTGGTTACGCCGGTTGGTCGTCGGGCCAATTGGACAATGAAATACAGGCGAACGGCTGGCTAAATGTATCTTCCGATACTTCGATCTTGTTCGACGAAGATCTCAACAGCAAATGGGATCGTGCCGTCAGAAAAGTGGGGGTTGACCCTTCTTTTCTGTCGGCGGAGGCAGGGCACGCCTAGTAACACAACAAATTTTCCTTATTTCGATAATTCTAGAAATTTAGTTGTAATTGGCTTCTCGATGGTCAAAATTGGTCGCCATGAGCGAAATCATTGATCTGCACACAGCAGCCGAATTGCAACCCGTCGCTGAAGCATTGGAGGCATTGGGAAACGAAACTCGTTTGGCAGTATTTACCCTTTTGGTACCGGCGGGGCGAAGCGGTCTGGCTGTCGGGGACATACAGGAAAGGTTGGCAATTCCGGCTTCGACCTTGTCTCACCACATCTCTCGTTTGATCCAGGTGGATTTAGTGGCGCAGGAGCGTCAGGGCCGGAAATTGATTTGTCGTGCTAATTATCGGCGCATGGAAAGCGTATTGTCGTTTTTGACACGAAACTGTTGTGCCGCCGATGGCGCCGCACCAGGGCATGAACACAAGAAATCGGAGAACCGGGTAGGGACGGCCGCATGAGCGATATCTCCCTCACCATCGCCGGCGCGGCGCGGCGCGTTTACGGTTTCGACAAGGTGTGGCTTAGCATTGCCACCGGTTTGGCGCTAGGCGCCATGTTCGTGCCTGGACAAACCTGGAGCAGTCTGGATTTCACCGTCGACGCCTTGTTGCATATCGGACCGTTTTTTGCGCTGTCCATCTGTCTCGCTGCTTATGCCAAGGCAAGCGGTGCGGATAATCTGATTGCCCGTGTATTCCAAGGCCGGCCCATTCAGATGGTGTTAGCGGCCGCGCTGTTTGGTGCCCTTTCACCCTTCTGTTCCTGTGGTGTTATTCCCTTGATCGCGGCCCTTTTGGTTATGGGCGTACCTTTAGCGCCGGTCATGGCGTTTTGGCTAGCCTCCCCCCTGATGGACCCGCAGATGTTCTTGCTGACCATGGCGACCCTTGGGTTGCCTTTCGCCATTGGCAAGACGGCTGCGGCTTTCGGCATTGGCCTGTTAGGCGGATTTTCGACTGCGGCATTGCAGGGCGCCGGCGGATTTTTGTTGCCCCTGAAGGAAGGCATGGATAACGGCGGCTGCTTCGGAGATTCCGTCCGCAGTAACGGCGCCGTAGTGTGGAGGTTCTGGCGTGTTCGCGAACGGCGTGCCAAATTTGGTGACGAGGCGTGGAATACCACTTTGTTCCTGGGCAAATGGATGATTGTGGCGTTTTTGTTGGAGAGCGTAATGCTAGCTTATGTGCCAGCAGAGGCCATTGCCGGACTTGTTGGTGGTGATAGCATTTGGGCAATCCCACTTGCCGCTGCGGTTGGTGTGCCGGCCTATCTGAACGGCTTTGCTGCCATTCCGCTAATGTCTGGCCTAATGGAACTGGGTATGGCGCCTGGCGCCGCCTTGGCGTTCATGGTGGCGGGCGGCGTCTCCTGCATCCCGGCAGCCATCGCGGTTTTTGCCCTGGTACGGCCGCCAGTATTCTTTTGGTACTTGGGTCTGGCTCTCGCCGGCTCTTTAGTTGCTGGCATTGCCTTCCAGATTATTATCGTTTGAAGTTTCCGCCGGGCGGTCCATATTTGGGCCATGAACGAATTTCAACTAGCTCCCGAGCCCGACGATGAACGCCTGACGCAACAGGTCGGCGGTATCGACCAGAATGGCGCGCCTGTTGACATGCGGGTGGTGGTGGAAAAACCTTTAACCCTGTATCTGAATGGACAGGAAATTGTCACTATGATGACCGTGGGCGATCATCTCAAATATCTCGCCGTGGGTTACCTGCTGAACCAGAATATGTTGCGCCCGGACGATAGCATTTCGGGCATCGATCATGATGAGGATTTGGCAGTAGTCGTGGTCCGCACGGAACGGACCACCGATTTCGAGGAGAAATTGCAAAAAAAGACCCTGACCTCGGGTTGCGCCCAGGGCACCGCCTTCGGTGACCTCATGGAACATTTTGACAAAGTGGAGCTGCCCGCCGATGCGGTGCTTAAAACTTCGTGGATCTATGGTCTAAGTCGCAAGATCAACCAGCAGCCAAGCTTGTATCTGGCTGCCGGCGCCATTCACGGTTGCGTTCTGTGCCAGGGGGACCGGCCCCTGATATATATGGAGGACGTCGGCCGCCACAATGCTATCGACAAGATCGCTGGCTGGATGTTCCTGAACGGGGCAGGGCCGGAGGGCAAGATTTTTTATACCACAGGACGACTAACCTCGGAAATGGTGATCAAGACTGTCCGCATGGGGATTCCTATCCTGATTTCCCGCTCCGGCTTCACAGCCTGGGGAGTTGACCTGGCTCTGCAGGCAAACCTGACCCTTATCGGCCGTGCTAAGGGAAAACGTTTCATGTGTCTCGCGGGTCAAGATCGCCTAGTTTATGACACGCATGTCTAGGATTGCCGGCGTGCTTTTGGCTGGCGGCGGTGCCCGACGCATGGGCGGTGGCGACAAATGTCTGCGCTCGTTGGGGGGGAGGCCATTGTTGACCCACATCATGGATAGCATAGCCCCGCAGGTGGAGGAATTGATTTTAAATGCCAACGGCGACCCGGACCGCTTCGAGCCATTTGGTTTAACCGTGGTATCTGACAGCTTTCCCTGCCTGGCGGGGCCGCTCGCTGGTATCCTAGCAGGCATGGAATGGTTGCAAGCCCATCGTCCAGGCGTTGATTTGTTGGTCTCGGTGCCTGCCGATGGGCCATTTGTACCAAGTGATCTGGTATCACGCCTCTTGGCGGCCAAGGGGGCCGCGCGTATTGCTTGCGCTCGGTCAGGAGGGCGCAGCCATCCCCCCACCGCCCTATGGGACGTGACCTTAGCGGAAGATCTACGCCGTGCCATGGAGGATGAAGAGATGCGAAAAATCGATCGCTGGACCGCACGCTATCCCATTTTGCACGCGGACTGGTCTAACAAACCTTTCGATCCCTTCTTCAATGTTAATCGCCCCGAGGATCTGATACGGGCGGAAACTCTGCTGGCATTATGATCCATTGCACCTCGCCTAATTATGATGACAGAAAACCGGACGCTAACGTCGATATGTTGGTGCTACACTACACAGGGATGCGAGATGGTCACGTAGCCTTGGAACGACTGCGTGACCCGGTCACGAAAGTATCTGCGCACTACATGATCGACGAAGACGGAACAGTCTATGCTTTGGTTGATGAGGAACTCCGGGCTTGGCACGCTGGGGTCAGCTGCTGGGCCGGGCAAAGGGATGTCAATGGCTGCTCGATTGGTATTGAACTGGTCAATCCAGGTCATGAGTTGGGATACCGCCCGTTTCCTGCGAAGCAAAGGGATGCATTGGTGATGCTGGCGGAGGATGTTGTAAGCCGCCATGCCATCCCGGCACATCGGGTGCTGGGCCATTCCGACGTGGCCCCAGCCCGTAAACAGGATCCCGGCGAATTATTTGATTGGGCCGGCCTGGCTAGGGCGGGGATTGGCATGTGGCCGGAGCAGGGCACGGAAGATCCGGTTCTGGAGGAGTTCGGCTACGACGTCACTGGCGCCGGGCAGACGGCATGCGCCACTGCCTTTCAAAGACATTGGCGGCCTGGTAAGATTGATGGCTTTATGGACGATGAATGTATCCGCTTGCTGGCAGGACTACTTGACCGGATGCACCGATAGGCCCATCTTTATCGCGCCAGACGGCTGGACGGTCGCCGCTGACTTATGTTGGGGGAGGAAAGTCCGGGCTCCAAGAAATAACGGTGCCGGGTAACGCCCGGCGGGGGTGACCTCAGGGAAAGTGCCACAGAAAGCAAACCGCCTATTTCTGACGACGATGTCCAAAGAGATTAGGTAAGGGTGAAAGGGTGCGGTAAGAGCGCACCGCGTGGTTGGCAACAATCGCGGCATGGTAAACCCCACCAGGAGCAAAACCGAATAGGGATGTTATGCCCGGTAGGCTTGGCCGAACCGGGCAGGCGTGTTCGCGCCGCCATCCGGGTAGGTTGCAAGAGGCATTCGGTGACGAATGCCGTAGATGAATGGCCGTCGATCGCCACAAAATACCCCTGGGTAGGGCCGTGGTGTGGACAGAACCCGGCTTACAGGCCGTCTGGCGCCCCTCCATTTAGAGCCTGTTCTTCGCGCATGCGATCCCAAAAGCTCGAAAAAAACATAACTCCAACAAATTTTAGCCTTAATCGTCAACTAGTTTCACTGGTGAATTCAGTGAATAAATTCATATTGGTCAACTTGGCGTTTCGCAAAACACTTTGATAAGCCAAATTTTGACTTTGGTAGTCCCAAATCTTTATTTGTAAAATCATTGACGAACATAAAAGGGCATGATATCCCATAAAAACCCATAAATGGGTATGGTGGCGTGGAATATAGCCTGCCGGATGTAGCCCGCTGCCAAGTCAGTGATCGGGAGAATAGTGGTGGCACTATTTTTGTCGCGGTTTGACAACAGAGTTGATAGGAAGGGTCGCGTTTCTGTGCCCGCGTCATTCCGCGCCGACCTAACAGCGGATGTCTTTGCCGGCGTGGTTGTCTTCCCCTCGCCGAGTACTAGCGGCGCCATTGATGGCTGCGATATTGGCCGCATGAAACAATTGGCGGAAGGGATCGACACCTTCAACCCGTTTTCCGCCGAATATGGCGACTTGGCTACGGCAATCCTGACCAAATCTCACCGGCTGCCGTTTGATGGAGAGGGCAGGATCATCCTACCTCAGCCATTATTAGAACATGCCGGCATCACCAATATGGCAACTTTCGCGGGGCGTGGCGCGACATTCCAGATCTGGGCACCTGAGGCCTACGGGATCTACGAGGTAGAAGCGACAGAACGGGCCAAGGAGCAGGCCGCGAAATTTGAGTTGCAGAGGCGGGATATGATGGGGGCGGGCGAATGAGCACCCGACCCCATATTCCGGTGATGGCTGACGAGGTCGTCCAGGCATTGGCCCCAGTCGATGGCGGCATCTATGTGGACGGCACCTTTGGTGCGGGTGGCTATTCCCGGGCCATTCTTTCCGAGGCGGATTGCAGAGTTATAGGCATTGATTGTGACCCCGATGCGATGGCAACCGGCGCCGAGGTTGCGGCCCAGCATGAAGGGCGTCTGGAATTGATCCAGGGGCGTTTCTCTGGGATGGACGAATTGGCGGCTGGTTCTGGAACGACGCGCGTGCAGGGAGTGACCTTAGACTTGGGCGTCTCTTCCATGCAATTGGATCATGTAGAGCGCGGCTTTTCCTTTGCTAAGGACGGTCCCTTGGACATGCGGATGTCCCAAAGCGGCGAAAGTGCAGCGGATGTGGTCAATAGCCGCACCCAAGATGAGCTGGCAGATATCATCTATCAGTATGGCGAGGAGCGGCGTTCACGTGCGGTTGCCCGTGCCATTGCACGTGCACGCGAAGCGGCACCCGTTATGCGGACTGCCGTGTTGGCTAATATTGTGGCTAAGGCAGTCGGTGGTGCGGGGCGTATTCACCCGGCAACTCGGACATTTCAAGCCCTACGGATTTACGTGAACAGCGAGATCGAAGAATTACGGCAAGGCCTGGTTGCGGCGGAGCGTCTGCTGGCCCCCCAGGGCCGATTGGCCGTGGTCTCTTTCCATTCCCTAGAAGACCGCGAGGTTAAGCAATTCCTACTTGAGCGATCCGGTGGCCTGCCTCGGGGTTCTCGGCACCGTCCGTCCGTCAACGACGGACGGCCCGTGACATTCCAACTGGCGCAGCGGACGGCCATCAAGCCATCTGCAGCAGAAATTGCCGCTAACCCCCGGGCCCGCTCGGCCCGGTTGCGCGTCGCCCAACGCACGGGCGCGCCGGCATGAGGTGGCCACTGACAATCGTCGTGATGTCTCTGGTTCTGGCCGTTTCGCTTGGGTTGTACCGCCTAGAGTCTGAAGTTCAGATCTTAGAGCGGCAATTGGCCAAGGCGACAACTCAGCTGGAAGATAACCGCCACAACAGCAGTATCCTGGAAGCCGAGTGGAGTTTCCTGAGCCAGCCAAGCCGCATACAGGATCTCGCACACCGGCATTTGAAACTGCAGGATTTGACGCCTGGGCAAATCAGTCAGTTGGCTACCCTGCCCTCAAAGGCGCTTGAGGAGGTTGATGGTGCCGGAAATACTTCCGTTGAGCGGCAGGAGGGCCAGCCGCCATTGCCTGGATGGAAAAGAGCCAAGCGTATCGTCCTTGCTGAACATGGGCGGGCGGCACGATGACTTCCAAGAGTTCCTCCGAAACTCAGACGCATTTGGTCGGCATTAAGGCGCAGGCTATCCGAGTCGGTCATACGCGGCTTATAACAGTAGCCTTGATTTTCACGGTATGCTTCGTAGTACTAGCCGGGCGATTGGTCGAGCTGACCGTGATACGGGAGCCGGGCCCACCGCTGACTTTCGCCACCGCCGCACTCAGCAAGTCGACGGCGGGGCGGGCAGATATTCTGGACCGAAATGGGACCTTGTTAGCGACGAACTTGTTGACTGCCTCGCTTTACGCGGATGCCCGCGTCGTGCCCAACCCAGTTGATACGGCTCGGCGTCTGATTGCAGTTCTGCCCAGCTTGAATACTTCGGCGGTGCAAGAGCGTCTAACGACGGGCCGCGCTTTTGTCTGGTTGAAACGAAATCTGACGCCCGGTCAACAGGCGTCCGTAAATGACCTGGGCATTCCGGGGTTGCATTTCCGTAACGAGCAGCACCGCCTGTATCCCCATGGTGTACTGGAGTCCCATGTTCTGGGTTTCACGGATATGGACGGCAATGGCATCGCAGGTATCGAGAATTACTTCGACCGAGTTTTGCGTGAACGTGGACCTGAGGGCCAGGCCTTGCAACTGTCCCTGGATGCCCGGGTCCAGCATGTGTTGCGCGATGAACTAGTGGCGGCCATGGAAACGTTCCAGGCCGTCGGCGCCGCTGGCCTGGTGATGGACGCCAATACGGGCGAGATCCTGGCCTTAACCTCCCTGCCGGATTTCGATCCCAACCATCCCACGGCGGCGCCCAACCTTTCCCGATTCAACCAGGCCACCAAGGGCGTATATGAACTTGGTTCTGTCTTCAAAGTGCTCACCGTGGCAATGGCTCTTGACAGCGGCGCGACGAAAATCGCTGGCGCCTATGATGCGACAAAACCGATCCGTGTCGCCGGTTTTAGAATCCGGGATTCCCATGCCAAGAAGCGCTGGTTGTCGGTGCCAGAGATCCTGGTCTATTCCTCCAATATAGGCGCGGCGAAAATGGCCTTAGACGTGGGCCGAGACGTACAGCGCCGCTACCTCGGCCGGTTCGGCTTATTGGACCGGCCCAACCTGGAACTGCCCGAGGTGGGGTCACCTATTGTTCCGCCAAATTGGGGGGAGGCCAGAACCATGACAGCGGCATTTGGTTACGGCCTATCCGTCTCTCCGGTACAGTTTGTCTCCGCCTTCGCAGCCATGGTCAACGGCGGTGTCTTGATGCGCGCGACCCTGTTAAAGAAGATAGCTGGGGAACGCGAAGTGGGCGTTCAGGTCATCAGCCAACGAACCTCGAACCAGGTGCGCCGCTTATTGCGCGCTGTTGTTGAAAAAGGTACGGGTCGCAGGGCCCGGGCACCGGGCTACCTTGTTGGAGGTAAGACAGGTACCGCGGAAAAGGCCAGTAAGGGTGGTTACCGTGGACGGAAACTGATCTCATCCTTCGTTGCAGCATTCCCGATGACCGCACCGAAATATGTAGTCTATCTGTTCCTGGATGAACCTCAGGGCAATGCTGAGACCCATGGTAATGCCGGCGCCGGTTGGACGGCGGCGCCAGCGGTAGGCCGGGTGGTGAGCCGCATTGCGCCGATCTTAGGCGTACAGCCAGTAGATGACCAGGCGGCACCTGTGAGGCGGGCCATGTTGATGCCGCTGTACACCCGGAAACGGAAAAGTGCGGTTAATTGAGCTGATGGAGCATGGGGTAAGTCAGTCGGCGGATAAAGAGATTGTCGGACTGGCGGCCGATAGCCGTCTGGTACGGCCTGGCTATCTATTTGCCGCCCTACCGCCCAGTGTCGCTGGTGGGCCGCTGAATGGCGCCAATTTCGTGCCGGACGCTCTATGCCGTGGCGCAGCCGCGATATTGGGCCCACCTGGTCTCGCGACTACCTTGAAGGCCTATCTGAAAAATTCCAGCGTTGTACCGGTGATTGAAGATGAGGAACCGCGCCGCCGCCTCGCATTGCTGGCGGCACGCTTTTTTGGGCTTCAGCCGGAGACAATTATTGCCGTCACTGGTACGTCAGGAAAAAGCTCGGTCGTAGATTTCGTGCGGCAAATGTGGTCTTCCCTGGGACGTGATGGCGCCAGCTTGGGAACGTTGGGCGTGGTATCAGAACCTCTACTGCGCAAACTCGCTCATACCACGCCTGATCCCATCGTTGTGCACGAGATATTAGCTGAGTTGGTGAATGCGGGCATAGACCATCTTGCTCTAGAGGCCTCAAGCCATGGCCTGGAACAACGGCGTTTGGATGGTGTCAAAATAAGTGCAGCCGCTTTTACCAATCTCTCGCGCGACCATTTGGACTATCACGTCGATGAAGACGCATATTTTCAAGCTAAACTGCGCCTGTTCGATACGGTCATGATCCCTGGCGGAACGTCGGTCTTACCTTGCGCTTCACCGTTGACGGAACGTATGGCTTCGATCTGCAGGGAGCATGGTCACCAAGTTCTGACATTTGGTGCCGGCGGTGACGTGGATTTGCACTGGAGCGAGCCGCTGCCCGGGGGCCAGCGACTTGCAATCTCCGTCGAGGATAAGTCCCGCGAAATTGACCTGCCGCTAATCGGTGCTTTTCAAGCTGATAATGTTGTCTGTGCCATCGCGCTAATTATAGCCTCTGGCGAACCGCCAGAGGCGGTGCTAGCGGCCGCAGAAAAACTGACCGTAGTGACCGGTAGGTTGCAGGCCGTAGGCGGTGGCGTCTTTGTAGATTATGCCCATAAACCTGACGCCCTGCGTGCCGCGATCGCCGCCCTGCGACCGTATGCTAAGGGTCAACTGATCGTTCTATTTGGCTGCGGTGGAGACCGTGACCGCGGCAAACGTCCCCAGATGGGCCGGATTGCTCACCAACTAGCCGATAGGGTCGTGGTTACCGACGACAATCCCCGAAGTGAAGATCCCGCAACTATTCGCGCTGAAATTCTCAGCGGATGTCCGGATGCTGTGGAGATAGCAGAACGTCGAAAAGCGATTGCCAAGGCGATTGGTTGGTTGGGACCTGACGATGTGTTGTTGATCGCTGGCAAAGGCCACGAAACTGGACAGGAGATCGCCGGCGTAATCCATTCTTTCGACGATGTCGCCGTCGCTCGTGCAGTTTTGAAGCAGGGCGCATCATGAATGCGCCCACACTATGGTCGGTGGCTGAGGCCGCAGCTGCTACCAATGGTCATGGCCAGGGCAATTGGCAGGTAAGCGGCGTATCGACGGACAGCCGAACGGTGCAACAAGGCGATCTTTTTGTCGCCATCCAAGGGCCTAAATTTAACGGTCATCGGTTTGCTGCGGACGCTTTGGAGCGTGGTGCCGCAGCTGTCATGGTCCATGAGCAACCCAATGACTTGGCACCAGATGCACCTGTTTTAATGGTAGCCAATACCATGGCCGGATTGGAGGCTTTGGGTGTCGCCGCCAGGACGCGTACTGCCGCTAAGATTGCCGCTGTAACTGGCAGTGTAGGCAAAACTGGGACAAAAGAGGCTTTGTTGCGTGTTCTTGCGAGCGTTGCGCCTACCCACGCCTCACAAGGCAACCTGAATAATCATTGGGGCGTGCCGCTGAGTTTGTCCCGCATGCCGGCAGACAGTGTTTACGGCGTTTTCGAACTGGGCATGAACCACGCCGGTGAAATTACTCCATTGAGCCAGATGGTTCGCCCTCATGTGGCGATCATCACCAATGTGGAATTAGTGCATTTGGAATTTTTTGCATCTCTTTGCAAAATCGCTGATGCCAAGGCTGAGGTTTTTGCGGGATTGCAGCCAGGCGGCATTGCCATTTTGAACCGGGACGATACCTACTTCACCCACCTAGAAACTGCTGCAAAAGCCGCTGGCGCGGGCCGGATCATATCTTTCGGCGCTCATGAAGCAGCTGAGGTTAGATTGATCGAATTGGCGCAGCATCCCACGTGCAATTGCATTTTCGCTGACATTGACGGCCAGGCCGTTACCTATAAGATCGGGGCGCCTGGTCGCCATTGGGCTATTAACAGCCTCGCGGTACTGGCGGCAGTCAGGGCTCTTTCTGCTGATCTGGGACTGGCTGCTCTTGCCATGGCTGACGTTTCGCCAACCGGTGGACGAGGGGCACGTCACCGTGTCGATTATGGCGATGGCAGTATTTTAATCATTGACGAAAGTTACAATGCCTCGCCGGTGGCCGTGGCGGCGGCTATTGAAACCCTTGGCGCGGTCGAGCCGGACAGGCTGGGCCGGCGCATCGCGGTCTTGGGCGATATGCTGGAAATGGGACCTGCCTCTCCCGACCTGCACGCGGATCTAGCTCCGGCGCTGGTATCAGCAGGTGCAGATCTTGTGTTTGCATGCGGTCCTTGGATGGCGAATTTGTTTGAAGCTCTACCAGGGCATATGCGGGGCCGTTACGAGTCGACATCTGCTGACCTGCTACCAAGGGTTATTGCCGCTGTGCAGGCGGGCGACACGGTTCTGGTCAAGGGGTCGTTGGGTATCGGCATGGCGCCCATAGTCAGGGCCCTGTTGGAATTAGGTCCGGATTCTAATGCTAATGCGTCGGCGGTCCGGGGCTAGGAAAATGCTTTTCAACCTTCTCTATCCCCTGGCGGACCAATTTGGATTGTTCAATTTATTCCGCTATTTGACCTTCCGCACCGGCGCGGCTGTGATGACCGCTTTGATCATCAGCTTCATTGTCGGTCCGTTCTTGATTCGCTGGTTGCGCAGCAAACAGGCGCGGGGACAACCGATCCGCGATGATGGCCCGAAACACCATATCGTTGCGAAACAAGGCACTCCAACTATGGGCGGCTTCATGATCCTTTTGGCACTGTCAGTCTCGACGCTCTTGTGGGCTGACCTGAACAACCACTATGTCTGGGCGGTATTGCTGGTGACCGCTGGGTTTGGATTGATTGGCTTCGCTGATGACTATCTGAAGGTGACCCGGGCCAATGTGCGAGGATTACCTGGCAAGTTGAAATTGGTTATGGAAGTCGTAGTGGCCGTCATGGCGACGCTTTGGATTATGGACTTACAACCGCATACCATGGCCAGCCATTTGGCTGTTCCCTTTACAAAGGGCTTCCTATTAGATCTTGGCTTGTTTTACGCGCCCTTTGTCGCTCTGGTCATGGTTGGTTCCTCCAATGCGGTGAACCTGACGGATGGCCTGGATGGTTTGGCTATAGGCCCACTGATCATTGCCGGATCCGCATTTGCCTTGATCGCCTATCTAACTGGCAACGTGATCTTTGCCTCATATCTGCAGTTGCATGCCATCCCCGGTGCCGGCGAGCTGGCTGTCTATTGCGGCGCTTTGGTGGGCGCCGGCCTCGGCTTTTTGTGGTTCAACGCGCCGCCTGCCATGGTCTTCATGGGTGACACCGGCAGCCTGTCCCTGGGTGGCGGCTTGGGTGCTGTAGCGGTGGTGACAAAACACGAACTGGTCTTAGCGGTAGTCGGAGGATTGTTCGTATTGGAGACCGTCTCGGTTATCGTTCAGGTCGCCTCATTCAAGTTGACCGGGCGGCGGGTCTTCCGCATGGCGCCGCTGCATCATCATTACGAACAGAAGGGCTGGGCCGAACCTACTATTGTCATCCGGTTCTGGATTATCGCCGTCATTCTAGCCTTGATCGGCTTAGCCACCTTGAAGTTGCGTTGATTATGATCCCTATCACTACATACCAGGACAAGAGAGTGGCTGTGTTCGGTCTGGGCCGAACCGGTCTGTCTGCCGTAAGGGCCTTGGTAGCTGGTGGTGCGCACGTGTTGGTCTGGGACGACGATCCCAATCGTCGGTTGGCAGCCAAGGAACTAGGAGCTCGTGCCGCTGAACCCTTGGCAGAGGTATGGGATGGCATTGCTGCCCTGGTGCTGAGTCCTGGGGTGCCCTTGAACTATCCCCAACCCCATCCTGTAGTGGCGTTGGCTGATCGCTTGGGGGTTGAAATTCTGGGTGATGTAGAGTTGTTCGCCCGCGGCAAGCCCGCATGCAAGGTGGCTGCAATAACTGGCACAAATGGCAAATCGACGACTGCGTCTTTATTACACCATATTCTTATTGAGGCGGGTGTGCGCTCGCAGGCCGGGGCAAATCTGGGTCATCCGGTTTTAGACTTTGATGTTCTTGATCAATCCGACGCCTATATTCTCGAATTATCCTCCTACCAGATTGACCTAACATCGGGATTGCGCCCTGACGAGGTGGCGTTGCTCAACATCAGCCCCGATCACCTGGACCGTCATGGCGGCATGGATGGTTATGTTGCAGCGAAACGCCGCTTGTTGGAAATGGCAGGACCGGACGTGCCCCTCATCATTGGTAGCGACGATGAATATTCCTCTCGAATTTGCCAGGATATGTCTGCGAAGGGCCGAAAGGTCGTTGAAATCGCCATTGGACGGTCAATAGCCGAGGGCTTTTTTGTACAGGATGGCTTGTTGCAACGTGCCGGCTATGGAGATGCCATCACGGATCTATCCAACATTGACACCCTCCAGGGTCCTCACAATTGGCAGAATGCCGCTGCTGCTTTTGCTCTGGCAGAGGCTTTCGGATTGTCGGAAACGCAAATTCTGCATGGCCTTCGCAGCTATCCCGGTTTGCCCCACCGTATGGAAATCGTAGCCCAGGTTAATAATGTGCTGTTTGTCAACGATAGCAAAGCTACGAATGCTGAAGCCGCCGCCCATGCACTAGCTGTCTATGATGACATCTTCTGGATTGCCGGCGGGATTGCAAAACAGGGCGGTATTCATTCACTGGCACCCTATAACGGTAAGATCCGCCATGCCTATCTGATCGGCGAGGCAGCGTCTTCGTTTGCAGAATTTCTGAATGGGCGGGTCAAACATGAAATTTCAGGCCGCTTGGTGACAGCTATACAGGCGGCATATAAGGCTGCTTCAAATTCAGGCGGCGTAGTTCTATTGTCGCCGGCCTGCGCTAGCTTTGATCAATTTACTAGTTTCGAGGCTCGTGGTGATGAATTCCGGGCCCTGGCCCAGGAAATAGCCGGAAATGATAGAAATGGCCCATCGCTTCGTGTTTCGGGAAGCGCCTTATGATTTCTTTCGCCCGGACCGACACCTCTTTAGTCGGCCGCTGGTGGTGGACAGTGGATCGCTGGACCCTGCTGGCGGTGGCATTGTTGATTGCTATCGGCACCTTATTGACCTTAGCCGCCAGTCCGGCAGTGGCGGAAAAACTGAAGCTGGATCCACAGCATTTCGTCTTGCGCCAGGTAATTTTCCTTCCTCTGGCCATGGCTGTGATTTTCATCGTTTCGTTTATGAGTCCTCGGGGCGTGCGCCGTATCTCTGTCATCGGTCTGGCGATAAGCCTGATTTTAGTTGGCTTGACATTATTTATGGGCGAGGAAATCAAAGGTGCCACGCGGTGGTTGCAGCTCGCGGGACTATCCATCCAACCATCCGAATTCGTGAAACCGTGTTTCGCCGTTACCGCCGCCTGGATGCTTGCGGAACAGCGCCGACGCGAAGGAGTGCCGGGCGGATTGATCTGTTGCGCCTTGTTTGCAGTGGTGGTCTCGCTACTGGTTTCGCAGCCTGATTTTGGCATGACAGCCGTGGTCAGCGCGGTCTGGTTTGGTCAATGTTTCATCGCCGGTCTGCCAATGTTGTGGGTAGGTATATTAGCTGTTTTGGGTTTGGCTGGCGCCGTCGTTGCCTACGCAACCTCGGACCACGTAGCCAGCCGCATTGATCTTTTCCTAAATCCGGCCAGCGGAGATTCCTATCAGATTGACCGTGCCATGGACGCTTTCGGCCAAGGTGGTCTGCTGGGACGCGGCCCAGGAGAAGGCATGGTCAAACGGGTGTTACCCGATGCCCACACCGACTTCATTTTTTCAGTGGCTGGCGAGGAATTTGGTCTGATTGCCTGTTTGATCATCGTGGGCTTGTTTGGTTTTGTCACCATGCGGGGTTTTGCCCGGTTATTGCGTGAAGAGAACCTATTTGTCCTGTTGGCGGCGGCGGGGCTATTGACCCAGTTTGGTTTGCAGGCGCTGATCAATATCGGCGTGAACGTGAATTTGTTGCCTACCAAAGGCATGACCTTGCCCTTCATTTCATACGGCGGCTCTTCCATGCTAGCGCTAGCCTTGGCAATGGGGATGGTGCTGTCTTTGACCCGGCGGCGACCCAATCTTGGGCGGCTGCCATGACGGGGTCTATCATGCTAGCGGCGGGTGGCACCGGTGGTCATGTTTTCCCTGCCCAAGTCTTAGCGGCGGAACTGGACCGACGTGGGCGGGCTGTGGATATCGTCACGGACCGTCGTGGTGACGATTATTCGGACCGTTTCCCCGGCCAAGCTATTCACCGAATAGCTGCAGCAACTCCTTCTGGACAGGGTTTTATTGGTAAATTCGTGGCGACTGCCCTTATCGCCCAAGGGACGCTGCAAGCGCGCCGGCTGATCCGCAAGACTTCGCCGGCAGCGGTAGTCGGATTTGGTGGCTACCCCACGCTGCCCACAATGCTCGCGGCAATCACGCTGTCTGTCCCGCGGATGTTGCATGAACAAAATGCCGTTTTGGGGCGTGTCAATCGGTTAATTGCCGCCCGGGTGGATGCCATTGCGACTTCGTTTCCAGTGACTAGGTCGCTGCCTGAAAATGACAATCAACCCAATTTTGTAACTGGCAATCCGGTGCGGGATGAAGTGCGGGCTCTTGCCGTGATGAGCTATGAGCTCCCGGGCCTCGACGACCCATTTAAACTTTTGATATTTGGCGGCAGCCAAGGAGCCAGCGGCTTCTCGAATGTGATCCCGCATGCGTTGAAGGCTCTACCCAAGAGCTATCGTCAACGGCTTTCCGTGGTTCAACAATGCCGTCAGGAAGACCTTGAATTCGTGCAACGGCTTTACGTGAAAAATGACATTCAGGCTGAAACGGCAAGCTTTTTTGACGATTTGCCTAACCGGCTAGCCACTGCTCATTTAGTTATTGCACGCAGTGGAGCTGGCACGGTGAGCGAACTTGCCGTCGCCGGCCGCCCCAGCGTCTTAGTACCCTATCCTTATGCAACGGATGATCATCAAACTCGAAATGCAGAAGTATTGAGTTCTGCTGGCGGCGCTTGGGTGCTGCCGGAGGCAGAAATGACCGTGGAACGGTTGTCACAGAATCTCGCCAAGTTGATGGATCAACCCGATTTGTTGAAGAATGCTGCTGAGGCGGCACATGGCCGAGGGTATCCAAACGCTGCCGGCCTGCTAGCTGATGTCGTCGAAGCCCTTGCGGCAAACAAACTGGACGAGAAGGCGGGAGCATGAGGGCGCTTCCCCTGGAAATTGGCGTGATCCATTTCGTCGGCATCGGCGGCATAGGCATGAGTGGCATTGCAGAGGTGATGCACAACTTAGGTTATCGGGTGCAGGGCAGCGACCAGGCGGAAAGCGCCAATGTAATGCGCCTACGGAAACTTGGCATCCAGGCCAAGATCGGCCATGCGGTGGAGAATTTGGGCGAGGCGCGAGTTGTGGTCATCTCATCGGCCGTGAAACCCGACAACCCGGAAGTTATGGCGGCGCGAGATACGATGATTCCCGTGGTCCGCCGGGCTGAAATGCTGGCGGAGCTCATGCGGCTGAAATGGGCCATCGCCGTCGGTGGCACGCACGGTAAAACCACGACCACATCTATGATCGCCGCGATACTGGATCAGGCGGACTATGACCCGACAGTGATCAACGGCGGCATTATCAACGCCTATGGCACTAATGCCCGCTTAGGTGCTGGCGATTGGATAGTAGTGGAAGCGGATGAGAGCGACGGTAGCTTCACCAAATTGCCCGCCACCATAGCCATTGTTACCAACATGGATCCGGAGCATCTCGATTTTTACGGCGATTTCGAGAGCGAGCGCGCTGCCTTTGAAAGCTTTATCGAAAATTTACCTTTCTATGGCTTCGCCGTGATGTGCCTAGACCATCCTGAAGTGCAGACCCTGGTCGGGCACATTTCGGACAGGCGGGTTATCACATATGGCTTTTCGCCACAGGCGGCCGTGCGCGCTGTAGATATTGCCAGTACGGCGACAGGGATGACATTTGGTGTAGAGATTACCGACCGGTCCAGCGATGCCACGCGACTGGTTCCCGATTTTTATTTGCCCATGCACGGCGAGCACAACGTCTTGAATGCCTTAGCTGCCGTTGCTGTGGGCTGGGAGATGAAAATCGCGGATGAGCATTTGTTGGCCGCCTTAGCCAGCTTTGCGGGCGTAAAGCGGCGGTTCACGAAAACCGGTGAAACCGGTGGAATTACAGTAATCGATGACTATGGCCATCACCCAGTCGAGATCGCTGCCGTTCTGCATGCCGCCCGTGCGACGGCTGGTGGTCGTATTATCGCCGTCGTCCAACCACACCGTTATACTAGGTTGCGGGATCTGTTCGAGGAATTCTGCACCTGTTTCAATGATGCAGACACGGTTATCGTCTCCCACGTTCACGCCGCAGGTGAAGCTCCCATCGACGGGATAGACCGTGACGCTATGGTGGAGGGTTTGACCGCGCGTGGTCATCGCCGGGTGATTGCCCTGGATAAACCTGAAGATTTGCCAGCCTTGATTGCCGCGGAAGCAAGCAACAGAGATATGGTGGTTTGTTTGGGCGCAGGCACCATTTCAGCTTGGGCCAACGCGCTTCCGAAGCAATTGGCGCCACTGTTGCGAGGGTTAAAGCTGGTGGGAGGTGCGGCATGATGACGGCCAGACGTCAAGATCATGACCTATTGTCTCGCTTGCCATCGGTACGTGGCCAATATGTCGAGAACGTGGATCTGGCGGCCGTTACCTGGTTCAGAGTGGGTGGGGTGGTGGATATCGTCTACTATCCAGCTGATGTGGAAGATTTGGCTATGTTCCTTGCCGCCTGCTCCGTCGAAATTCCCTGTCAAGTATTAGGTAGTGGCTCGAACATCCTCGTGAGAGATGGCGGAGTTCGCGGCGTGGTGGTCCGATTGGATAAGAGATTTAACCAGATCCAAATAGAAGATGATCGCGTTATCACCGGCGGCGGCGCTTTGGACGTCAACCTAGCTCGCCTATGCAAGGACCAGGCGATAGTCGGATTTGAATTCCTTCGTGGAATTCCCGGTACTGTCGGTGGCGGTCTGCGCATGAACGGCGGCGCCTATGGCCGGACATTCAAGGATGTTCTGGTCTGGGCTGAGGCTTTGGATGGTCAAGGGCGCAAGCATCGCATCGGTGTTGATGATCTGGGTTTGAGTTATCGTCATTGTGGGGCACCGGAGGATTGGATCTTTACCGCCGCTGAATTCAAGGGTGAACGAGGCCGTCTTGACAAGATCAGCTCCCGTATGCGTCAGGTTGCTCAGGAGCGGAAGGACAGCCAGCCTGTCAATACTCGCACCGGAGGCAGCACCTTCAAGAATCCTAGCGAAGAGCATCCCAACGGTTTGAAGGCGTGGGAACTAATCGATCGAGCTGGTTGCCGTGGTTTGACGAGGGGCGGCGCACAAGTATCGCTACTTCATTGCAACTTTCTAATCAACAACGGCAATGCCACCGCTGCTGATCTAGAAGGATTGGGTGAAGAAGTTCGCCGTCGGGTCCATGCCAACAGTGGCGTGATGCTACAGTGGGAAATTTGCATCATAGGCGAACACGGCGTCGAATCGGAATTGGCGGAGGCGGCGCCATGAACCCCCATGTCGCGGTATTGATGGGCGGCTGGTCGGCCGAACGGGAAGTCTCGCTGACTTCGGGCAGAGCCTGCGCGTTGGCCCTGCGGGGGACCGGTTATCGGGTCACAGAGGTTGATGTGGACGAGACCCTGACGCATCAGCTGTCTGGACTGAAACCGGACGTCGTCTTTAATGCCTTACATGGACGTTGGGGTGAAGATGGTTGTGTCCAGGGTTTGCTGGAGCTGTTGCGTCTTCCCTATACCCATTCTGGCGTTCGGGCTTCAGCTATCGCAATGCACAAACCATCCTCGCTGGAGGTGTTCCGTGCCCACGGCATTCCCTGTGCCGAAAGTTGCCTGACCACGCCCGCGGCCGTCAATGCAAAGGATCCCATGGACCGACCCTACGTAGTCAAGCCGCCCGCGGAAGGATCTACCTTCGGTGTTCGCATCGTACGGTCGGGTGACAATAACCCACCTGTGAATGCGGGGTGGAATTTTGGTGATGAGGTTCTGGCGGAACGTTACGTCCCCGGCCGGGAGCTGACCGTGGCCGTTATGGACGGTGGAGCATTGGGCGTAACTGACATTCGCACCGATGACGGGTTCTATGACTATAACGCCAAATACGTCGAGGGCGGTTCGTGCCACATTGTCCCTGCTCCGATCGATGAAGGTATTTATACCCAGGCAATGGACTTCGCTGAACGGGCGCATCGCGCCTTGGGGTGCAAGGGCGTCAGCCGCTCTGATTTTCGCTATGACGATACAAAGGGAGAGCCAGGGCGATTGTTCATGCTGGAAATCAATACTCAACCCGGCATGACGCCGACTTCTTTGGTGCCGGAATTAGCAGCGTATCGGGACATTGATTTTAGTGCCCTAGTACGCTGGATGGTGGAGGACGCGGGATGCGCGCGCTGATCCCCTTTATTAGGACCGGTAGTCCTAGGATCACTGGCGGGGCGCGCCGTCGCGGTGGCCGTCCGTCGCCAAAACGCAGTCAACTACTGGCTTATGGCGTGATGATGGTTGTTGTGTTGGGTGCTGTTGCTGGGGCTTGGTTGCTGCGTGGGAGCGATATGATTGAGCAAACCTACGCAATTACGGTCGGAAAATTTACGAATTGGTCAAATCGGCAGTTTGTCGCTGCCGGATTGACCGTCCAGCACATATTCGTTACCGGCCGCGGCGAAACCAGCAAGGCGCAGGTGCTGTCAACCATAGGTTTACAAAGTGGCCAATCGATCCTGGAGCTTGATCCAAGGGCGGCTCGGCGGCGTTTGCAAGACCTGAGTTGGGTTAAAACTGCTCAAGTCGAACGCCGCCTGCCTGATACAATCATCGTGCGGCTTAAGGAACGAAAAGCATTGGCCCTATGGCAGCACAATGGCCGCCACGCTTTGATTGATATGAGCGGCAAGATCATAACTCGTCGAAATCTGGACCGTTTTGCGCATTTGCCCATTGTGGTGGGTAGGGGCGCACCGGGCACTGCTGCCCAATTGATAGAGATGTTGTCGCGAAAACCAGCACTGTTCGCCCAGGTTCAAGCGGCAATACTGGTTGGCGGTCGTCGATGGGATATACGCCTAAAAAACGGCATCAAGGTGTATTTACCCGAGGTGGAAGCCTTTGCTGCATGGGTGCGGCTAGCTCAGTTGGAGGCGGAGAGCCGCATTTTCGACAGAGATGTAACGGCGATCGACCTACGTCTCCCGGACCGGCTAGTGGTTCGCTTGACCCCAGCTGCCGCGGCCAAACAAAATAAAAGAGGGAAGGAAACTTAGGTGGCCGTTGGCAAGAATGGCCTTGTCACTGCCCTAGATGTTGGCAGTACTAAAGTCTGCTGTTTCATTGCTCGGCCTGATGGCTCTGGCGGCATGCGCGTAATTGGTATTGGCCACCAGATTGCCAAGGGCATGAGAGCCGGCACTGTCGTGGATATTGACGCAGCAGAAGAAGCTGTGCGCGGCGCGGTCGATCAGGCCGAACGCATGGCAAAGGAAAGAGTGAAGCAGGTCCTACTAAGTTTCTCTGGCGGTCGCCCGGTTTCCCGTCTGATTGATGTGGAAACCGATATTGCAGGGCATGAAATCGGAGAGCGTGACTTGAAGCGAGCCTTGGCCCAGGCCCATCTTTTGGCTCGCCGCGGCATCGACGGACGAGAAATCCTGAACGCAATTCCGGTCGGCTATTGCATTGACGGCACTCCTGGTTTTCGAGAGCCTCGCGGTATGTATGGTGCGCGCCTGGGTATGCGTCTTCATGTTGTGTCGGCTGAAATAGGGCCACTGCGGAATTTGAAACTACTGGCTGAACGCTGCCATCTCGAAATTGCGGCGCTCGTGGTGGCTCCGTACGCTTCTGGCATGTCGACGCTGGTCGAGGACGAAATTGATCTGGGCGTAACCTTGATCGATCTGGGTGGCGGCAGCACAGACGTGGCGGTTTTCTACGATGGCCACATAATTCACACCGATCAATTGCTGGTGGGCGGCAACCATGTCACCAATGACATTGCCCGCGGCCTGTCAACTTCTGCCGCCCATGCGGAAAGGCTGAAAACTCTGCATGGCAGTGCTGTGGCTGGGCCGGACGACGAACACGCCATAATCAACGTGCCTTGTGTCGGGGAAAGTGGCGCGGACGCCATGCAGCAAATTCCTCGTTCCATGCTGATCGGTATTATCCAGCCCCGCATCGAGGAAACTTTGGAGCTGGTGAGAAACCGCCTGCAGTCTTCGGGCCTAGTGCGGACCGCTGGCCGGCGTGCCGTCTTAACCGGCGGTGGCGCTCTGTTGACCGGCGTGCGCGAGCATGCGGCCAGGGTTTTAGATAAACAAGTTAGGATCGGCCGGCCTCTGGGTGTGCGCGGTTTGGCTGATGCGACGGAAGGTCCAGCCTTTGCGGCCGCTTCGGGCTTATTGGCCTACGCGGAGCGTGAACCGGGGCAGGCGAATTTAGAATCTATGGCTGAGGATCCCACGGGAGACGGACGATTTCAACGCCTGGGCCGCTGGTTCAAGGAGAACTTTTAGTTATGAAATAAAAAACCATTCAAGAGACCGCCATCGACCAAGATAGACCATCCAAACGCATTGCTACCTTCAGGTAAAGGAGACCCAACTATGACCATCAACTTAAATGCCCCACAAATGACAGAATTAAAGCCTCGTATCGTAGTTATTGGCGTCGGTGGTGCCGGTGGCAACGCCGTCAATAACATGATCTCCTCGGGTCTGGAAGGTGTAGAGTTCATTGTTGCCAATACGGATTCCCAGTCTCTAGCGCTGAGCCAGGCTGACCGACGTATTCAGTTGGGTGCTGGCATTACCCAGGGACTAGGCTGCGGTGCGAGGCCGGACGTCGGGCGTGCGGCGGCTGAAGAAGCCATTGATCAAATCCTAGATCACATGGCCGGCACCCACATGGCGTTCATCACGGCTGGCATGGGAGGGGGTACGGGCACCGGGGGCGCTCCGGTGATAGCCGAGGCTTTGCGCAATCAAGGCATCCTGACCATTGGGGTAGTGACCAAACCGTTCCAGTTCGAGGGCGCGCAGCGCTTGCTGTCGGCAGAACGAGGAATTGAAGAGCTGCAATCGTTCGTTGACACTTTGATCATAATCCCGAACCAAAATCTGTTTCGGATTGCCAACGAAAAAACCACCTACGCTGATGCATTTGCCATGGCCGATGATGTGCTACATTCTGGTGTCCGCGGCATTACTGACCTGATGATACTACCGGGTTTGATCAATTTGGATTTTGCAGATGTCAAGACTGTGATGGCTGAGATGGGCAAGGCCATGATGGGTACAGGTGAAGCCGAAGGCGAAAAACGCGCCATTGACGCAGCCGAGGCGGCAATATCGAACCCCTTGCTGGACGACGTTTCCATGCAGGGCGCCCGCGGCGTGTTGATTAATATCACTGGTGGTATGGATCTGACTCTTTATGAAGTCGATGAGGCTGCCAACCGTGTGCGCCAAGAAGTCGATCCCAATGCTAATATCATCGTCGGTACCGCACTGGAAGACACCTTGAATGGACGCATGAGGGTCTCGGTGGTAGCAACAGGAATCGAGATGGGAGAAAGTGTGCAGCGGCCCGTAATTTCGCCGCCGCGTTTGGCCGCCGTTGCCGGACAGCCCATTCCACCCGAAAGCGCCGATGCGCTGATCGAACCGACTGCCAGTACTCTGGCCGCAGAAGTTGGGAAGGAGGTTCTGTCGGAACCTGCTGTCGCTAGCCCAGCAGAAACAATCGATAAAAAGCTTGTTGAAGGAGCAGATTTTGTGACGCCACTTGAAGCTGAAGAGCCGCTGCCTCTACCATTAATATCCGGGCAACGCGTTCCAGCTCCGAAACCACCCCAGGCGGAACCTGAACCTCTAGCACAAAGAGTGAAAGTGACGGCTGATGTTAGCGTCGAGGATAAGCCTTTTATCGCACCTCCAGCTAGCCAGCCAGAAAAGGATCGCACACGCTTGCATTGGCCCGACGCCATGGCTGAGGCAGAGGCAGTCAATCCCACCGACCAGCCATCGAAACGAAAACGCGGTGGTTTCTCTTTGTTTCGCCGTAAGGAGGCCTCGCAGAGGCAGGAGGCCACAAAGGAGACCGCAGCTACGCAATCGGATCTTGATGCGCTCGACCCCAAGAAAATCCGCGAGACCGTTCCGCCAGAATCTGATCTGGATTCGCTATCCGATGGCCTACCCTCTAATTCCGCTCTTGCTCCCAAATCGGAATTGTTAGCGCCAGAGCCGGCGCAACCTCTGTCGCCATCTGAGGCGGAAGAAGATTTGCTTGAAATTCCGGCGTTTTTGCGCCGGCAGGCCAACTGAGGTTGGATGCGTTCAATCGTCCGGTGCCTGCCGGTTGTCTACAAAAATTCAACCGAGTTAGCACCAAAACGACCCGTAATAAAACGTAACAATCTTTGATTTGAGCACCTTTGCAAGTATTGCTAATAAAATCTTCCAAGGTGCTAATTTGCAAGGGCGATCCAATCTCAAATTCTTTGAGAAACGGCATTGTAGGGTTCAAAAATTGAATGCGGACTGAAGACGTGAGTGCCAAGCAGCATACGCTGAAAAATACCATTAATTGTTCGGGTGTTGGATTGCATAGTGGGGTCAAGGTGTCAATGTGCCTACGCCCGGCCTCGGCAGATACGGGCGTTGTCTTTCATCGGACGGACCTGAAGGCGGTTGCCATGCCAGCCGACGATAAGCCACAACATGTTGATGTAGAAATTCCTGCCCGTTGGGATACGGTCAGCGACACTGTCATGTCTACCACAATTCAAAACGATGCTGGAATCAAGGTTGCCACAATCGAACATTTAATGGCGGCGTTGGCAGGTTGTGGCGTCGACAATGTACGTGTTGAACTAGACGGACCCGAAGTGCCCGTCATGGATGGTTCTTCAGCTCCCTTTGTGTTTCTGATTGAATGTGCTGGATTGCAGGCACAACAGGCATGCCGTCGGTCCATTCGTGTTTTGCGGCGCGTGGAAATTGATGACGGCCAACGCCGCGCGGCCCTGTTGCCATCTGATGGATTTTCTGTCTCCCTGGAGATTGATTTCGATAGCCCTGTCATATCGCGCCAATGTGGGTTTTTTGATCTGCATAACGGTGGTTTCAAGAGGGAAATTTGTCGGGCGCGGACCTTCGGGTTTGTAGAGGATGTCAGCCGCTTAAAGGACTTGGGCCTCGGCCAAGGCGGATCACTGGATAATGTCGTAGTGGTGGGTCTCGATGATGAGATTATGAATGATGGCGGCCTGCGTTTTGGCGATGAATTTGTCCGTCATAAGGCGCTAGATTGCTTCGGCGACTTGTATTTGGCTGGCGGGCCTTTGCTTGCCCATTTCGCTGGAGAACGGACAGGCCACACCAGTAACAATCAATTACTGCGCAAATTATTTTCTGACCCCGAAAATTGGGAATATTGCGGCGCTCAGGCGAAGCCGTCTAATGGTCCCGTAGAAGTGTGGAGCAGCCCATTATCGACTGTTTCCCTGGCTGTCGCGCAAACCGCCTAATTAGGCGCAAAATATGCCCTTAAGCAAACCGGCGCCTCGCGCCTTATCCCATGATCGCCGTCTGGAACTGAAAGCCTACGAGCGGGAGGATGGGTTGTGGGATATTGAGGGTCATATTACCGACCACAAATTAGAAGATTATGATATGCTGGATAGTGTCCGCACAGCGGACGAGCCTGTACATGATATGTGGCTGCGCCTGACCATTAATACGAAGTTTGTGGTGAAGGCGGTCGAGGCGGTAATGGATGTCGGCGCACACACACCGTGTCCCCACGTAACTCCCAACTATGATCGGCTGTTGGGACTAAAGATGGGCCGCGGCTGGAACCGGTCTATCCGGGAAAGACTGGGCGGTGTCACTGGTTGCACCCATTTGAACGAAATGCTGGCACAAATGGCCACTACTGCCCTGCAATCGCTGTTCGAGTCGGAGGGCAATGTTGCCGAACGGTCCGGTGGCAGCCGTTACCTAAGCCCGGGCCTGCACAACTCCTGCCATGCTTATTCCCTGAGCAGTCCCTACATCCGAGACCATTTTCCGGATTATTATAAGACAGATTGAGCGTCAGACGTCGGAACTATCTGTTGGTAGAACTTACAATTTCTGCGACGATAGTTTGTCCGTAAGCCTAATGACCCTTGATGCCATTGTGCTCTCCAAAGAGAGTTTTTCGTTGGTTTATCTTAATATTCGGTTGGGCTTGGCTTTCGTATGTGGCTGTCATGGGGATGATTTCCAGTCAATGTTGGTGCCGTGTTTATTATGCGGGTTGTGATGATGGCAGCGATGATATTGCCTGCTACAATTCTCAGCGTGTTGATAGCCCGTTGGATGGTCGGTGGGGAAAAATCAATGCTGATGGCCCCACCAATTAGGCATTGTCCGCCCTTTGTTATGACGCAATCTGTGCGAGTATCACACT
>CAZDQC010000039.1:19340-25870 GCA_964507245.1 uncultured Rhodospirillaceae bacterium | reverse complement strand
CCAACCATCTCACCGCAGGCATATAAACCTTGTATCGGTCGCCAGTCGGTCCCGATCACCTGGGCATCTTCGTCAATCTTCACGCCGCCAAAGGTAAAGGTGATCCCTCCGGTGGCAGAATATGCGACGAAGGGTGGTTGATCCAGGCGTGTCGCCCAGTTGGATTTTTCCGGTGACAAGCCTGTCGAAGACAGGCCGTCTTTCTGCGTCGGGTCAAAACCGTCGTTGGACCCCGAAGAGGGCACCGCAGCGTTGTATTCCTGCAAAGTACGCAAGGCCTGTGCTTTATCGTCAACGTCCAATTGCTCAACAAGTTCCTCAAGTGTGTCAGCGGAAATGGGTTCGGATGTGTTATAGCGCGGCTCAAGCAAATGAACAGTTCGTTGATCGAAGACTTGCCATGCGAGGGAACCGGGTTCGCTCAGAATTCGTCCCCCGTATTTGGCATAGGTGTACATTCCGACATCTTCACCTTCATTCAGAAATCGTTTGCCATCGCGGTTGATCATGACGCCAAAGGGGTAGGACAACCGGTTTGAACGGTCTGTCCGTTCCCGATCAGCGAAATCGGGCCATTCATTAGATATCGGTGTTGAATGTCGACCGCTCCACTGACCCCACGGCAGCGCACCAATGGAAATGGCCATGCGAAGGCCATCACCTTGGTTGTGGGCGCTTCCACGGACCTTGGCGTGGTCCCAAGGCGCGCCAAGATATTGCGCGCGCATTTGAGCATTGGCCTCAAACCCGCCGCAGCCCAGCACAACTGCCGGTGCCGTAATCTCTTTAACGGTCTCGCCATTGCTGATTTTAACACCCGTGACCGTGCCGTTTTCGTCCTGAACCACAGCGGTGACAGCAGCGCCGTAACGGATTTCGATGCCGTTGGCCTGTGACTTTTCGAACCAAGACTTAGACAGACCCACGCCTTCATGCAGGGCGCGGACGATGGCGCCTTTTTGCCATTTCACCCGGTTACCAACACGGATGGCAGACAAACTAATAGCGGGTTCCATCGGGATGCCGCCATATTCGTGCATCCAACGAATTGTTTTGTAGGATTGGCCAATCAGAATCTTCGCCAAAGTCCGATCCGTCTTGCCGGCAGTGACCCGCATCAGGTCCGCCATGAATTCATCTTCCGTATAGGACGGCACATCCTCAAAAAAAAAGCCGTCGACGGTTTCCTCAGCGTCCGGTATCAAAGGCCGCAAGTCTTCGCCCGTATTGAATGCGATACGTAGCAAACCACCCGAATAATGTGTGTTACCACCCCGATCCTTTTCTGGTGCCTTTTCCAAAACCAGGACCCGGTTGGCGCCTTGTTGGCTCGCAGAATTGGCAGCCGCCAAGGCCGCGTTGCCCGCGCCCACCACAATGACATCGTAATCAAACATGCAATCAAACTCCCGTACCTGCGGTTTCCTCGGCTATTTTGGTGGCATTATGGGGGAGTAACCTGACCAATGAAAGGCGTATGCGGCTTGGCCTCCATATAAAGGAATGTTACATAAGCGCACATAATCAAGTACAGAGGAACTCCGCATGAGCCGTATGGAATTTGGCGCCTTCCTGGCACCCCATCACCCCATTGGTGAGAACCCTACTCTGCAATTCCGTTCGGATCTGGAGTTTGTTTCCCACTTAGATCGGCTAGGGTTTGATGAATTTTGGTGCGGAGAACATCATTCCACGGGCTGGGAGATCATAGCCTCGCCGGAGATGTTTCTGGCTGCAGCCGGTGAAAATACGGCACGAATCAAGCTGGGGACCGGCGTTGTCTCACTGCCTTATCATCATCCCTTTCTAGTAGCGCAATCAATGGTACAACTGGACCATATGACCAACGGCCGTGCGATTTTTGGTTCTGGCCCCGGCGCCTTAGCATCTGACGCCTACACCCTGGGCATGGACCCCATGACCCTAAGGGACCGGCAAGACGAGGCAATTGGCGTTATTCGCAAGTTACTGCGTGGCGACGAACGCTTCAATTACGACAGCGATTGGTTCACTCTGCGTGAGGCCAAACTGCAATTGCTGCCCCTACAGGAAAATCTGCCGTTCGCCGTTGCGTCCATGATCAGCCCATCGGGCATGACTTTGGCGGGCAAACATGGCACGGGGGTCCTATCTATTGGCTCCATGTCGAAGGCTGGATTGCAAGCCTTACCCACGCAATGGAGCTTCGCTGAGGATGCTGCTAAAGAGCACGGCAATATTGTGAACCGCCGTGACTGGCGTGTCGTCATGTTCTGGCATATCGCTGAAACCAGGGAACAGGCCCGCAAAGAGGCAAGGGATGGATTGTACCGCTGGCGGAACGAATATACGGCAGGCACCCTGATGCAGGTAGGGGTGGAGCCCTTCACTGATCCGGATCAAGGGGTCGATGAAATGGCCTTCTCGGATGGCGCTAGCGCGGTGATAGGCACACCTGACGACCTGATTTCTAAAATTCGCGAGTTGATCGAGTTGACTGGCGGTTTCGGTACCGTCATCGGCTTTGTGCATGACTGGGCAAATAGAGAAAATACAAACCGCAGCTGGGACATGGTGGCCCGTTACGTTGTCCCGGAAATCAACGGCATGCTAGACGCCTACCGAGAATCTCGACAATTTGTGGTGGAAAACAGGGAATCGTTTGACCGGGCCCGTGCAGCGATCATGGACAAAATTATGACCAATAAAAAAGCTGCCTCCGCCTTGAAACAAGGCGGAGGCGCCAAACCCGCTTTCGCACCACATGCAACGCCAAAACTGGGAAAGAGGCCAGTGATTAAAGGGTAATTCTCCACTTGTCAGTCTCCACCACGGCATAGATATGCCTGCCAGGGTTCCGACGGGCTTGTCGACTGCGTTATCAATCTGCCCAAGGTACAGGAACTTGGTCACGCCTGAGACATTTCAGGAAAGCCTGCAGCAATCATGTCGGGTGACTTCCATGTTCACAGACTGCAAGAAAAACGTCATGCTTGCAGGTCAGCATCATTCAGCGGAAAATTGACGCCCCACGTATAGCCAAAGGAAAAGCCTCATGGACATGGTTCGCCTCGACCCGCCCGAAGAACTGAAAATGCCTATTGGCGAGGCATTGTTCACTCAGCGAGCAATCCGCCGACTGGATTCAAATCGTCCTATCTCCAACGAAACTATTAAAATTATTCTCGATGCGGCGTCCAAGGCCCCGAACGGTGGCAACGAACAACCGGCGCGATTTCTTGTCATCCGGAATAGGGCCGCCATAGCGGAATTCGGTAAGTTGTATTTCGAGGCTTGGTGGGCCAAACGCCGTGACGCCTATGGCTGGAAAGGCAAAGAAGATATACCTGAGGGTTCAGTTTATCGCCTACCAGCTCTGCTGGCGGACGAGATGGTCAATGCCCCACTCGTGATTTTGGTTTATTCGAAGGCATCGGGAGCGGCAGCATCCTCTACATTCCCTGGCGTACAGAACCTGTTGTTGGCGGCGCGCGCCATGGGCATAGGCAGCGTATTGACCACATTGCATCCAGAAATCATGACGCGGGTCAACTCCATGTTTAGCGTACCAGATGATATGGTGTTCCATTGCTGCATCCCCCTGGGCTATCCTCGGGGAAATTTTGGACCCACCAGCCGCCTACCGACCGCCGAGACCACATACTGGGATAAATGGAATTGCCCGCCACCATGGAAATAATATCAATTGGATCTCTTATAGAGAGCTGACCCATGAGAACAAAATTTGACCGAACGACCGAGGATCTGGGCAATGTAGTAGCACTCGAACATGTCAATATTCGGGTACCAGACCAACGTCTCGCGACCTTATTCTATATTAAGGGCTTAGGCCTAACGCGGGATCCCTACCTGATGACCGGTGTGGACAATATGTGGGTCAATGTGGGCCGAAGCCAGTTCCACCTGCCGACGGGCAGGGCACAGATTCTGCGCGGCCGGGTCGGCTTGGTGGTCCCTGATCTAAAAGCCCTACGCCGCAGCTTGGAACGTGTTGCTGCGGATCTAAAAAAAACCAAGTTAGCTGTCTCGCGGGGTCGGGGCTTTATCGATGTCGTCTGCCCATGGGGCAACAGGATCCGTTGCTATCAGGCCAATAGCAAGTACGGACCGACCACCCTGGGCATGGCCTATGTTATGTTCGACGTACCGGTGAACAGTACCAAAGGCATAGCCCGGTTTTACACGGAAATATTGGGCGCGCCGGCTCGGCTAAGGCAATTTGAAAAGGCGCCAGCATCCCATGTCACTGTGGGCCATCACCAGACCCTGATTTTTCGCGAAATCGCAGGGCGGTCAACAAAATACGATGGCCACCATTTGCAACTTTATGTTGGGAATTTCTCGGGTCCCTACTGCGGATTAGTCAAGCGTGGCTTGATCACCGAGGAAAGCAACCAACACCAATACCGCTTTCAGGACATCGTCGATCCAGACAGCGGAAAAAGACTATTTTCTATTGAGCATGAAATCCGTTCCATGACACATCCGCTCTATGTTCGGCCCCTGATCAACCGCAACCCAGGGCAAACGAACTTTGCCTACGTACCTGGCCACGACTCTCGCCCCTGGACTACGCCTAATAGCGCTTAACGCCTTTGCGGCTTCAAATTGGCGGCAAATTATCCCCTTGAAAAAAAGCAAAAAAATGGCGGCGGTTCCATAGGTCCGCCGCCAGTAGTGTTTTTTGCTTAGGCCAAGCCTATTTCCAATATACCGAACGCATATCGTTGACAAACATTGGCGAGGATGTCCAAACACCCATCAAATTCTTATTCCGTACCGTTGTCTTAGCCAGTTGGAACAGATAGCCGTTAACTGCATCCCCGGCCAATTTCTTCTGCGCCATTTTCAAATATTTTGAACGCATGGCCGGATCCCGGGCACCATCAGCCTTTGACATGATGTCCTGAAATTCCTTGTTGTCATACTGGAAGTAATATCCAGGTCGGGCATATATGCCTATATCCATTGGTTCCACATGAGAGACAATGGATAGGTCATAAGTCTTTTGCTTGTAGACCTGTTTCAACCAGACCGGCCATTCCACGTTCTCGATGGTGATCTTGAAGCCGGCCTTGTTCAATTGTTGTGCAACGATCTGTCCGCCGTCGCGGGCATATCCCGTGGGCGGCAGCTTTAGTGACAGTGCGAGGCCATTTGGATATCCGGCTTCCTTTAACAGCATTTTGGATTTCTTGCGATCCAGGGGATAAGTACCTGTCAGGTCCAGGTAGTCCGGATTGTGCGGCGCGAAATGGCTTCCGATGGGCGTACCCGCACCGAACATGGCGCCATCGATAATTTCCTTCCGGTCGATAGCGTGTGCGATAGCCTGCCGCACCTTTAATTTGGACAGAGCAGGATGCTTGTTGTTAGTGGACAAAATAGTCTCGCCTTCGGTGGTGCCGAAGGTCACGGCAAATTTTGGATTGGCTTTCAAAGGTCCAAGACTTTCCGCTGCGCGAGAGAAGGGGATCAGGTCCAGATCGCCGGACATCATGGCTGCGATCTGTGCTGCCTGGTCATTAATGAAACGAAATTTGACCTTTTGCAATTTCACTGATGCAGCGTCGCGATAATTTGAATTCTTTTCCATGACCACACTATCGCCCTTGACCCAAGAGACAAACTTGAACGGTCCTGTGCCAATAGGTTTAGTGGCATTGGTGGCGGCGGATTTTTGGTCGACAATGACCGCCGTGCTTTCACCCATCTGGAACAGAAACATCGGCCGTGCTGCCTTGAGAGTAACGCGCACAGTGTGATCACCCGGCGTTTCGATTTTTGCCATGTTAACGAAGCGTTTTTTTCGCTTGTTCTTACTGTTCTTGGCCGCATTAGATTCAAAAGTGTACTTCACATCAGTTGAAGTGAAATCCGAACCGTCATGAAATTTTACGCCTTTCAGCAGATTAAAGGTATAGACCAAGCCATCGTCCGAGACAGTCCAGCTTTTTGCCAGCATGGGGCTGAACGTAGCATCCTGGTTAATATGCACCAAATTCTCGTAGATATTGTAAAGCGCAATCTGGCCAATGGCTGCAGCAGCATTGGCGCGTGGATCTAGGCCCGGCGGCTCTAACGTCATGGCAATCTTAATCGAATTTTTCATGGCCTGTGCGCCGAACGGGAGCGAAGATACAGCAGCAATAGCCAGTGTGTAGCCGAGTTTCTTAGCTATAGTCATTGTCGTCCTTCCTGTGAAAATATCGTTAATTTGCAAACCTTAGGTGGTAACCCTACCCCAGGTCTACATCATCGGCAAAGGCATCTGGGTGGCTTTGCCGATAGCTGGGATAATCGCCCAGAGGTTCGGCCTCAAAAACAGACCGCCCGATGGCACGGGTTAAACAATCCGCGGCCAGAGCACCAATCTGCGCTACAGCGTGGATATCACTATTTTGCCCATGGCTGAAGAGGCCAAGGTCTCCAGCGGCATGTTGTTTCGTTGAAAGCGCAAACACTACGTCACCATCGAACGGCGTGTGGATCGGCCTTATGCCCCGTGCCATGCCGTCGTGGGCCATCAT
>CAZDQC010000039.1:0-19240 GCA_964507245.1 uncultured Rhodospirillaceae bacterium | reverse complement strand
CCGTCCTCATTGACGACCGAAGCGCTGCCCAAGCCGGCCTTTAGGCGGCCCGCCGAGGCACCCACCCCGGCTCCGACATTACCTAAGGTGAAATCCAAGCCTGTGTTCTCACAGGCGGCCCGAGCTAAGGCATTGTAGTTGGGAGAGGCACCCCACTCCTTGGTGCCGCCCATGCCCAAATCATTGATGATGGCAGCAGGCACGATAGGCAGGCGCCAGGCACCAAGGGAAAAACCGCGATCCTCATCATACATCCATGACACCACCGCCTCGCCCGATGCCAAGCCATGCACAGAGCCGCCGGACAGACATATGGCATCAATATTTTCAATCATGCAGGTGGGATCCAGCAAATCCGTCTCGCGAGCGCCCGGAGCCGCACCTCGCACTTCGCCAGAAGCCGTGGCCCCATTTTCAGGAACGATTACGGTGACCCCACTGCGAGCGCTTTCATCGTGGGCATTGCCAACCGTGATACCGTCGACATCGGTAATCAAATTTCTAGGGCCGAGACTGATCATAACTGCAACAGACCAAAGATCGTCCATCCGGTCAAATAACAATCATAATAATCGAGATCACTAAGACTATCTGATCCTGAGTTGATGACATGCCACCACAGTGGGGAAACTGCATACACCCTATATTGCCAATTGTTTTTGACTGGCGAGTCAGAACTACAGAATTGCTGACCTGATCTTGCCTCACATGAATAATGCTATAACGATCCCGGAAATTGGCACGGTCGCCTAGGCTACAGTTATCCTTTTGCCAGGATAGAGGTTCAAATCCTCCGCCGCGCTGCCTTGATTAACTGACACTTCCACTAATCCATTAGCGTTTTCGTACCAAAAGACCTCGCCCACAGACACATCTCCAAAGGTCTGGGCCCGCGATAATTGAACGCCGCCGGCTCGAAGGGTTTGATTAGTAGATATTTTCGCTGCCCGAAGCCCGGTTATGACATTACCGTAGTGGTCGACATAAATCACCTCGGCCAAGTCATCCGGCCAACCAGGCCGGCGCCAATCCTGGTCTCCCAAAGGCGACAAATCCACTGTATCGCCCCGCGCCATTGCCCCCGCGACGGGTGCGAAAAGGTCTCGGCCGTGAAACGACGCGGACAAATGGTCCGGGCGCCAGGTTATTCGGCTGGCCTTATAGGTGCGGACGCGGCGGGCCACGATTTCAAACAAACCATTGCCAGGTCCGACAAAAACTTGATTTTGCGCCCACAGAATCATGGGCGGCCGTTCGCCGCCAACGCCCGGATCCACAACGCAGACAAAAATAGCCCCTTTACCCATGTCCGATGAATAGGCTGCCAGCAGATACGAAGCCGCTCGCATATCAAATACCGGTGCATCGGCAAACAGGTCAATCACAGGAACTTTCGGTGCGGCTTCATGCAGGGCGGCACGCATCTGCCCCATATATGGTCCCGTCAAACCGAAATCTGTGAACAAAGCTAAGCATGGAACCCTAGTCATGGGATATCATATAGTATTTTGATGTAGGGCACCGATTAAGAAGAAACATGGCGGAGGCCGATACTTTCGCGTCCGTATTAGCGCAGGTACCCTGGGAAGAAATTTGCTTGCAGTTGAGTACATCGATGTATCTAGTCGAGGGCGGGCGTCGGGAATTACGTTGCATTTCTAGGGTCGATGGCATTATTTTTGGGTTATCAAATCGCGCACGTAAGGTGGCATAGCGAAAGCGCCAAGGTGAACTCCAGGACTATAATACCGCAAACGAAGGTGCCGGTCCTTTTTTCGCTGAGCTAATACATCGGCAAGCACAGAACTGGCGTCCGTCTCCTGGCTGGCACAGCCGAACGCCATGGCCCCGCCCATGTACATAGGCACGGCGGCGAAATAGAATTTTGGATATGCGAATAACTGCTGGAACGCGTGGGCTGTAGACGTCAATTCTTCACCCTGAATAAATGGCACACCATTCTGAGTTATCAGGATGCCTTTCGGCGTCAGACAGCGGCGACAATTTGCGTAAAACTCCGGAGTAAAAAGGACAGCGCCGGGCCCAATAGGATCGGTAGAATCTATAATGATAACGTCGAATTGGCGCTCGGTTTCTGCGAGAAACTTCGCACCGTCATCAATTCGCAATTCGGTACGGGGATCGTCAAATGCATCACCACAGATCGACCCAAGATGCCTGCGGGATAGCTCCACCACTTCTTTGTCCAGTTCAATCATGGTGACCTGTGGCACCGGGTGTTTCAATACCTCTTCCAGACAACCGCCGTCTCCGCCACCGATGATTAAGACATCACCCGGCCGCTCTAACGACAGCATGGGCACGTGAGCCAACATTTCATGATAAATGAACTCGTCCCGTTCCGTTGTCTGGATCACATCGTCCAGTACCAGCACCCGGCCCAGCAGGCCGTTGTCAAATATAAGAACCGACTGAAAGGCCGTCCTGCCCTTATGGACCAAATGATCCAGGCGGATGCCGGCCTGTAACTCCGGATGCAATGTCTCTCGGAACCAGTTTTCCGCCATGGCAATAACCTTCCCCAATTTCAGAGGATTAAAATAGGCGGTATGCAAAGGGGATCAAGCCCGCCCTAGGCAGGCCCGTAACTCAATGCCTTGAAATGGAAGTAGTTGGCGATAACCAATTCGCTGAGCGACATACCGTTGTCGATGGTTTAACCGGGCTTTTCTGACCCTTCTATTGTGGAATTGCACTTCGTAACGATTGAAAAATGATTAGCTCGGTGGCGATAGCGGCATAGTGAAAATCGCCAACGAATTGTGCCGTGTGCCGATGGAGTACTTCACTGTGTTTTAGGAAGGAACAAAGCGTTTTTTCGGCGGATTGATCGGGTTCGGAACACCAAGTTTCTTGTTCGTCTTGGAAACCTTCGACTTGGACTTGGAAAGCGGCATGGGTTTGGTCATGTTGAACGACTCTCCTTTGCGCATCCGGCGACGCGCAGCCGCTGAACCGCCAAAGGTCTCCATGTCAGCTTCGCTCGCAGCGAACTGGACCTCAATCTTGTTGCCATCCGGATCAAAGACATTCACCTGTATCAGGTTGATCTCGGTCAGCGGCCCTACATTGTAAGGTGTGTCGGTGTCGCGCATCTTCTTCTGGAAAGACTTTATACTACCGCTCGAACGGAAGGCAAAATGCTCGATCTGTGCTTCCTCGGTCTTGAATTTCTTTGCAGCTTCTACGAGATGGACAACGGCCTGCTTGCCGCAATAGTGCCAAGCGCCACCAATTCCAAAGCTCGGTCGTTTGCCGCGTGGCAAGCCTAGAATGTTCTCATAGAACGCAGACATCTCATCAAGTTTTGTCGTGCGAATATTGACGTGATCGAGCCAGAACATTGCCATCGTATGGACCTCATCATTAGGTATCGTGAATTTTGCTTATTCTGACCCCGACAGTCCGCGATTTCAACGAAGAACGTGCCAACTAATTGAAGACGTAGATCACGGTAGCGCACAAACGGCCTGGTAGTTATTTGGGATAATCGATTTATTGCTAGTTCGGTACGCAACAAAGCACCAATCATAATCCGTTTGTAATCAGCACTCCGCTTCTCGCATACATCTTCTTTGGAATACCTAACCAGCATTCACCGACTGTGCTGTTGATACTCCTCTCGTCCGGTTGGGCATACTCGCCCGATCGGAACTTACTCTCTTGTACCTTGGCCCCATGAACTCCATCCCTTTTAAAAGAAAATGATTTCGTAATTGGACCTGAGCCAGCCAAGCGCACCTGCGTCTGCCAATTGTCGCTACGCTTTCGGATAGATGCCATGAGAAATTGCCATTAACTGTAACAACAGTATAACAACTCGATTCAGAAGGACTATTTAAAGACGCTGGCCCTAACTAAACCACTGAAAATAAGGATAAAATATGGAGCGGGCGATGAGATTCGAACTCACGACTTCAACCTTGGCAAGGTTGCGCTCTACCCCTGAGCTACGCCCGCACCGGGATAAAACCTTTGAATTCAGAGCTGGCGGATATATACGGCATTTCTCCAATCTTGCAAGTGGCTATGATGGCAAACAAAATATTTGAGGAATAAGGCCCATGCCTACTAGCCCGGAAGAGTTATTTCAGCGTCTGGATGAATTGGGTATCAACCATAAAACCACCCATCATGAAGCATTATTTACGGTGGAGCAGAGCCAAAATATTCGTGGCAAAATTCCCGGTGCTCATAACAAGAACCTGTTCCTGCGCGACAAAAAGAAACAGAATTGGCTGGTTTGCACACTGGAGGATAAGGATATCGATCTAAAAAGTTTGGCCATACTTATTGGTTCAGCCCGCCTTAGTTTTGGATCGGCCTTTCGTCTGGAGGAATCTCTAGGAGTAAAGCCTGGCTCAGTCACGGCATTCGCACTGATAAATGATCCTGAATGCAAGGTTAGAGTGGTTCTCGACAGGGCCATGTTAGAACACAAACAAGTTAATTTTCACCCACTCGTCAACACCATGACCACCTCCATATCATCCCAGGATCTCCTCCGCTTTGTAGCCGCTTGCGGCCACGTGCCCCAGACGCCAACACTATAGGGACAATTTTCAGCTGAAGCGCTTGACGCAGAGCTCTAGCTGTCATTGTATGCGTCAGCAATTCAGGAACGCCTGAAAGACGCCAGCAAGATGAAATGTCCCCGAGGAATGTTGCGATGGAACCAATAATTGGCGATATGTCGGCGCCGCCGGACACCGTAAAAGACGGTGATACCACCAGCTTCGCCCAAGATGTCATCGAGGCGAGCCAGTCAGTACCCGTCATCGTCGATTTCTGGGCGCCATGGTGCGGGCCATGCAAGACGCTCGGCCCGACCATTGAAAAAGCGGTTAAGTCAGCGGGTGGACAGGTCAAGTTAGTCAAAATTAACGTAGACGAAAACCAGCAACTGGCAGCGCAGTTGCGGGTGCAATCGATCCCTGCCGTCTTTGCCTTCAAAAACGGCCAGCCGGTGGATGGCTTTGTTGGCAACCAACCGGAAAGCCAGATAACTGCCTTTATCCAGCGCCTCACTGGTGATGCGGGGCCCTCGCCTATAGAAAAGGCGGTGGAGCAAGGCGAAGAGGCCTTGTCAGCGGGCGATCTCAGCGCGGCAGCAGAAATTTTTGGACAAATTCTGCGAGCTGACCCTGAAAACGGCCGCGTCATTGCCGGCCTATGTCAATGTTTGATCAAGAGCGGTGACCTGGAAGAGGCGCGTGCTATGTTGGACGGTTTAGAGGGTAAAGTAGCGACCGATGCTGCAGTACTATCTGCCGGGGCCGCTTTGGAATTAGCGGAACAGTCGGTAGGTGCCGGGGATGCCGGGGAAATGTTGGAATTTGAGGCCCGGATAGCCGCCGATGGCAATGATCACGAGGCCCGCATAGAACTGTCCAAAGCCCTTTTGGCAGCCGGACGCCGCGAGGATGCTGTGGACCAGTTGCTTGAATCCATTCGCCGTAACCATAACTGGAATGATGACGCTGCCCGCAAACAACTCCTGACCCTGTTTGAGGCGTTTGGTCATGCCGATGAATTGACGGTTTCCGCCCGTAGACAACTTAGCTCGATCCTGTTTTCCTAAAGGGCACGATTTCCCTTCATGTTAGAGGATCAATCAGCAGAAGAGACTCTGCCGGCCCGTATCCCCATATTTCCTTTGGGCGGCGTCCTGTTACTGCCCAATGCCAGATTGCCTCTGAACATATTCGAACCACGGTATTTAGATATGACCCGGGATGCCATGGCCGGCGACCGAGTTATCGGCATGGTGCAGCCGTCACCACGAAATCTTAGTGACCGGCGGCCTACGATTTACGATATTGGCGGAGCAGGTCGAATTACTAGTTTCCAGGAAACCGAGGAAAACCGTTTAGAGATCACTCTGACTGGTCTATCTCGTTTCACCATTGTCGAGGAATTGTCGGTGACCACGCGTTATCGCCAGGTGATAGCGGATTGGGATCGTTACGCCGCCGACCGGTGGGGCGAGGACGAAATAGCCGGCATCGACCGAAACCGCCTCTTGACGGCTCTGCGGGCTTATTTAGAACTCGCAGAAATTCCCGCCGACTGGGATTCAATAGTCAAGGCGGAAACAGGGCGGCTAATCACTTCATTGGCCATGATCTGCCCCTTCAGTCCAGCCGAGAAACAGGCTTTGCTGGAGGCGCATGATCTATTCGAGCGCAGCCGCATAATGACGGCATTGGTGGAGATGTCGTTGTTACATCGCGCCGGCGGAGGCAGGGAGAATCAGGATGATGATAGCCATAAAATACATTGATCGGCGAGTTAGGAATCCATCATGACCGACCACTGCCCTGGTGAAAACGAAATAGGCTGCGTGGACCCAAAATTACTGGAAGTTTTGGTTTGCCCTCTGACCAAAGGACCTCTTGAATACGACCGGGAAGCACAGGAATTGATCAGCCAACAGGCACGCTTGGCCTATCCGATCAGGGCAGGTATTCCTATCATGTTGATCGACGAGGCCCGAAGCCTGGACGATTGAAACAAAGGCTCGTTCAACTAGACTTGTTTAGGGCCGTTGCTTGATGAAGCAACCGGCCAAAACAGGACTGCAACAATGTTTTCTGTACCAACAACGCCGAACCGGCATTTCCCGATAAAGCACCGGAACGTACGCTATGGACGGCCTCCACATGTACCACGCGACGGGAGCTATTTGCCACATCACGATAAAGGAAAAGATGCAGCACACAATCGGCAGTTCGGTATTGCCAGACCTCCACCTCCGCTTCTTGTCGCAGCAATGCGGGTTTACCAAGCAGATGGGTTAGGCCGTCGCCATTCAAACCGACTAATTGCCGGGCATCCGGCGCCGGCCGCGGCGCTGTTTTCTGCCCGGAATTTATGGCGGGTGGCGCTATTCCCACAGTAGGTTTGACAGGGCCCTCTGTATCACTTGGCTGGGATGGCTGTCTACTTTTAGAGTGTACAGTCGCGGCTGGCTCCAGTGGGTTTGAAACTGTATTTTTGTCCTGACGAATAGAGCCCAAACTGGAGATTTTTTGTTGATTTGGACCTGTCGCTTTTTGTCCCGCGCACGAAGCCAAAACAATACAGGTTGTGGCCAAACAAACCGCCACACTGCGGTCAAATTTGCTCAATTGTCCTCGCCCGTCGCCACTGACGTTACCGAAGTCACATTGCTAGGAGCAAGCACCTCGACAGTGCCAACAATCTGACCACCTGATTCAATACAAAGTTTGCTGTAGCGAACTGCGCCTTCAATCCGGCCAGTGGACGTGACAGTCAACTCGCCTCGAACCGTGAGTTCGCCTTCGAATTTACCACTGATAGTTGCTTCCTCTAAGACTGCGGATCCCTTAAAAAAACCCGTATCCGAAATTTCGATGGACTGGGAATTTTCCAATTTTGCCTCCACCTGTCCTTCGACTACTAGTTGGTCGCATGACATGATCTGACCGTTCAGGACAATGTCCCGAC
The DNA here is from genome assembly GCA_964507245.1 of uncultured Rhodospirillaceae bacterium. GTDB lineage: Bacteria > Pseudomonadota > Alphaproteobacteria. Next base: position 11,749 of record CAZDQC010000039.1, on the reverse strand, counting down.
CGACAACCAACTTTTTGCCGCTTTCACTATCGGCGACAGATTGAATGTCCCGTAACGGACCGCTCGGAAAATCAGGCAGGCGCCTAGTGATCTCAGGCCGAAATGCTGATGCGCCTGCCGTACCCTCTTCGTTAGCCATATTTGTTTCCCGTTTCTAAAAAATCTGGCCTTCAGTAACCGTACGGCGCATCAAGAGGCCATTTCAGCCAGTGCTCAACCTTGCAGAGCCTTGAAAACATGCAACATAAACGCAGTCGCCAATATAGGTACGAATAGATTAACGATCGGCACTGTAATCAAAAAGGCTATTACGACACCCGCGACAAAAATTCTGATGCCGTTGTTTTTCCGCAATTGTCGAGCTGCATTCGCATCCTGGTGCCTTAGACTTACAAGCTCAAAATACTCTCGAGATAAGAGATAACCGTTTAAACCGTAGAAAATACAAACAAATAGTGGCGGTATGAATAACGCAATTAGATAAAAAGGCAAGGCCAGGATGTTAAGTAAGATCGTCACGCCAACAAAACGGAGGGAGATCGCAAAAGTTTTGGAAAATTCGGCTGATTGACCAGGTGGATCAATTTGGTAGTGGCGTCTCTCCACCGCACCGGCCACCTCGTCCAGAAAGACACCGCCGATCAAAGTTGCCATCATGGAAAATGTCAGAACCATAATAGCAAAAAATAATAGGAACCCACCAACCTCTAACGCACTGTTCAACAATTCCCATTCGAAATACGTCACGTCCGGGCGGGCCATGTAAATTATTAGCGTCAACCCGGCAAACAAACACAAAGTCAAAATAACACTCTTGATCACCACGCCCCGGAAAACAGGATCAGCGATTTGGCCGAGGGTGAGCATCGCGGAGCGAATCAACATTTGGGGCCCTTTTTGCTAGTGATCTACGTTTCCTGGGAATTTAAGCATTGCCGACTAAAATAGAAGAGGCGCTATCATTTAACGCGGGGATCAATCGGTGTTTTCCACTGCAAAGACTGGTTGGACTCAAAGGCGGCAGCGGCTGACAACAGCGCCGCCTCTGCACGCGGCGGTGCTACCAATTGCAAGCCAACTGGCAGACCTCCATTCGTAAACCCACAGGGAACGGACACGGCCGGGCAGCCCGTAGGCGTAATTAAAAAGGTGTGCATGAGCCAATCCACATAGTTAGTAAATTTTACCCCGGCAACTTCCTCTATGTAACGAACCTCAACAGGGAAGGGCGGCGTCATCACCGTAGGCGTAACTAGGAGATCATAGGTCTCGAAAAATTCACACATGTTGATATGGATGCGGGCGCGTGTCAGCTGCGCCCGGGCGATGTCTCCAGCCGATAGCCCGAGGCCATAGTTATAGTTCCAAATAATCTCCGGCTTTAGCAGGTCGCTGTTCTCCGCCATGTGCCTGCCCTGGGCAGCTACGTAACTCACGCCGCGCATGGTCAGAAACATTTCGTGAGCATGGGTGAAATCTGGGCAAGCCTCATCCACGTGAGTGCCAAGATCCGCAAAGGCTGTGGCCGCGGCAGCACAAATTGTAGCGACCTCTGGCTCCACCGGAGCTACGCCTAAAGAAGCACTCCAACCAATTCGTTTAGGGGGCTTAGCCATTTGAGCGGCAGCAGAAAATGGCACGTTGGGTACGGGCAATGATATGGGATCAGCGGGATATTGACCGACCATGGAATCTAGCATCATGGCTACATCTGCGATATTTCGTGCCATTGGTCCGGAAACACTCATGTCGTTGAATCGTCCCAGAAATTTTGAATGGCCGCGCGGACAGCGCCCTGGGCTGGGACGGAACCCGACCACCGAGTTAAAAGCACCGGGAATGCGCAAAGAGCCTCCCAAATCACTGCCCGTCGCTAGCCAGCATTGTCCCGTCGCCAGATTAACGGCTGCACCACCCGACGATCCGCCCGCATTCATGCGAGTATCCCACGGGTTACGCGTGGCGCCAAAGACTTCATTGAATGTATTGGCACCAGCACCGAATTCCGGTGTGTTTGATTTGCCGATGACAATGGCACCGTTGGCTTCCAGGGTTTTGACCATCAAGTCGGATTCCGCAGAAATTCGGTCCCTGTAGATTGGGGAGCCTTCTGTACACAGCACTCCTTCAACATGAGCCAAATCCTTGACTGAGATCGGCAGTCCATAAAGATAGCCTGCGCCCGGATTATTCGGGTGCCCTTCTGCCTCTAGGTGCGCAGCATGTTTGTAGGCCCGTTCGAAACAGCGCGTGACCATGGCATTGACTGCACCATCGGTCTCTTCTATCCGCTCGGCAACAATATCGATCGCTTCGCTTGGTCGAACTTCGCCGGCCTTCAATAGACCTACCATTTCGCACGCGGATTTGCGCCACAATTCAGTCATGAGATCTCCTCCGGTCAATTCACCGGGATGGCTTGCGCCCTGCAAAGTGCCTTCTATACTGCCCGGTCCCATTATCGCAATAGTGTGAACATACAATGGCAGAAATCAGTTATGACGTGCTTGGTATCGGCAATGCGATTGTCGATGTTCTTGCGCCCGCAGAAGACGCATTTTTGAAAGAACATGGCATGGTTAAGGGGTCTATGGCCCTGATTGATGCCCAGAAGGCGGAAGAACTCTATACAGCCATGGGTTCAGGGACGGAGGCCTCTGGTGGATCTGCAGCTAATACTGTTGCCGGGGTCGCCGCGTTAGGCGGTCGGGCCTGTTTTATTGGGAAGGTGCGGGACGACCAATTGGGCCGGACATTCTCACATGACATCCAAAACATTGGTGTAGATTTTCCCTCAGCGCCGGCCGCGGGCGGGGCGCCAACGGCGCGTTGCCTGATCGCTGTTACGCCAGACGCAATGCGCACCATGAATACTTTCCTGGGCGCCTGTGTAGAACTAGGCCCAGATGACGTGGATGAGGCTCTGGTCGCCACCTCCGCCATTACTTATCTGGAAGGCTACCTTTGGGATCCACCCCGCGCAAAGGAAGCCTTTTTAAAAGCTATGGGCGCCGCCCGGACGGCAGGACGGCAGGTCGCCTTAAGCCTTTCGGATGGCTTCTGCGTGGATCGGCACCGGGACGAGTTCATGGATTTAGTGCAACATCAGGTAGATATACTGTTCGCCAATGAGCAGGAGATCATTTCTCTTTATGAAGCGGAAACATTCGACGCTGCCATTCAGTCCGTGCGCAGTCATTGCGAAATCGCCGCCATTACGCGGGCGGAAAAAGGCGCTGTAATCACGACCAAGGAAAAGGTTCATACCATTGACGCCGAGCCGATAGAAATAGTTGTGGATACCACCGGCGCCGGCGACCTATATGCAGCTGGATTCCTAATGGGATATGCGACCGGACGCAGCTTGCCGGAGTGCGGTCGCATGGCGAGCATCACCGCAGCGGAGGTCATCTCCCACATGGGCGCTCGCCCAGCAACCGATTTGAAAGGCCTGATGAAAGAAAAACTGGTCTGAATGTTCCAGGCTGGACATTCCCAGTTAGGATTGGCATTTAGCCGGCCACGACCCCGCCGACTGTCCATATTGTACTGCCTAGTACCGTAGACAAGGATTTTGTTATGCGTGATTTGCAACTCCCCGGTCGTTCCACAATCCATTCACGGAACGGCGTGGCAGCGACATCCCACCCCCTCAGCACATTAGCAGCGATTGATGTGTTGCGCCGTGGCGGCAACGCGGTTGACGCTGCTGTGACAGCCTGTGCCGTACAATGCGTGGTGGAGCCCATGTCCACCGGAATAGGTGGCGATTGTTTCGCTCTCTATGCCCCTGGCGGTGGCCCAGATGTCATTGGGTTAAACGGGTCTGGTTGGGCTCCCAAGGGGCTGACTGCCCAACACCTGCTGGACCAAGGCATCAACAGTATTCCCATCACGTCACCGCATGCAGCATCGGTCCCTGGTGCCATTGACGGTTGGGATATGATTTTGAGCAATCATGGCACCATCGATCTAGACCAAGCACTACAACCCGCGATCGATTATGCCGCAAATGGCTATGCCATCACCCCGCGTGTGGCAGTGGATTGGAAACGTAATGCGGCCAAACTGGCGGCCAATCCTTCATCTACCGACAAATATCTAAGGGATGGACGGGCGCCTAAGGCCGGAGAGGTCTGGCGTTTGCCGGAATTGGCCGAGACTTTGCGGACCGTAGCTGCCAAGGGACGCGAAGGCTTCTACGAAGGTTGGGTGGCAGAGGACATCGTGGAATTTCTCGTTAGCCTAGGTGGCTGCCATGCCCTAGATGACTTCGCCGAGATGCACGGAGAGTGGGTGACGCCGATCTCCATAAATTACCGTGGCTATACGATTTATCAGATCCCGCCCAACGGTCAGGGGGTCACCGCATTGATGATGCTGAATATCCTGCAGGATTATGATTTGGCCGAGATGGACCCTAACGGAGTGGAACGCCTGCACCTAGAGACGGAAGCATCCCGCATAGCTTTTGCGGTGCGGGACAAATTCGTCGCCGACCAGCGCCAGGCAGATGTGCCAGTAGAACACATGTTATCGGCAGAATTCGCGGCCGAAATGCGGGCGCAAATTAAGGCGGACAGAGCCATTGAGGCGCCGGAAGCAACGGGTCCCGTTTATCGCGATACCATCTATTTGACTGTGGTAGACAAGGACCGAAATGCCTGCTCCTTCATCAACTCGCTCTACATGCCATTCGGCACAGGCTTGGCTTCACCAAAATCCGGTGTCTTGCTACAGAACAGAGGAGCCGGCTTCGTCGTGGATCCGGATCATCCCAATAACGTCGCCCCACGAAAACGACCTCTACACACCATCATCCCAGGGATGTGCCTTCGAGACGGCAAAGTTGTATACTGTTATGGCGTCATGGGCGGTGGCTATCAGCCCGTGGGGCATACCCATCTGCTAACAAATTTGATCGATTTCTCCATGGACCCGCAGGAAGCCATGGACAGCCCACGGGTTTTTCATGTCGAGGGCCGCCTGGATGTAGAACGGGGCCTGGATGACAACGTCATGGCCGGGCTGGAAGCCCTGGGCCACAAGGTGGGTCGGCCCGAGATGCCGTGGGGTGGCGGCCAACTAATTGAAATCGACTGGGACAATGGCACATTGGCCGGTGCCTCTGATCCTCGGAAGGACGGTTGTGCCATCGGTTATTAGTTATTTCTACTTGTGAAAATTCTTTACACAATACGCCCTTTTTTGCGTTCTTGAATTTGGGCATTTGCTAAACCGTTGCGTATGATTCCTGCCCAATAGGAAAATGATCCGCTCCATACAGAACATGGATTAGAGCGCCATCTATTCGGTTCTACAGATCTTCGCCATATTCCAGGGTGCCAAATTTATTTTCTATTCCGTACAATAGAAATTTCGGAACATCGATGCGGCCCCAATAGCTAGGAGAAGGGCTGACCGTTGCATCCCACCTGGCGCTCCGGCTCGACGACTTATTTAATAATTAGATCGTAATTTGCCTTGAAACCATCGGGATTGTGGGTCTCAAAACCAGAACTGAAATACATGTCCTAAAACTTGTCAATTCAGGCACCCCTGCCCGGCGCCTTTGCCGCCCGCGTTGCGAGAATCAAAACAAATAGTCCTGAAATTTGCTGCCATGGCGTCCGCAACTATGTTCCAAATACTCTGGGGGCAGGCTTAGCGATCAAGAATAAGCAAAGCCTCGCTACTACCCTGGTCCGTGTAGAGAAGGCTGACTGTCTGAGAAAATTTCAACATACTCATGGCCGATGATAATTTAGGCTTTGGACATGCCAGACACCACGGGTAAAAATCCATTCGATGAAATAGGGAGATTATTTTGGAATTTGCCCCGCGTATGAGCCGCTTTAAGCCATCGCCCAGCCAGATTGCCTCTGCCCGTGTGCGCGATCTACAAGCGAAGGGCCGAACAATTATTAAGCTGACGGCGGGGGAGCCGGATTTTCCCGCCCCCGATAGCGCCAAGCAGGCAGTGACCGAACTGATGGAACGAAACGAAATCCAATACACGCCGGTGAACGGTACCTTAGCCTTGCGCCAGGCGGTACAGGCCAAGTTCCAACGGGACAATGATCTGCGCTACGATCTCGACCAAATCGCCGTCGGCACCGGCTCGAAACAGGTGTTATTCAATGCCCTTATGGCCACTGTGTCATCAGGGGATGAGGTGATCATCCCCGGCCCCTATTGGACCTCATACCCGGACATGGTCAAGCTGGCTGGAGGCACGCCAGTGTTCGTGGTGGCCGGACAGAATGAAAAATTCAAGGTTCGGCCGGACGAGCTAGAGGCTGCCATCACACCTAGATCCAAATGGCTGATGATTTGTTCGCCAAGCAACCCAACCGGAGCGGCCTATTCCTGGGATGAGTTGGAGAACTTGGCAGATGTGCTGTTGCGTCACCCACATGTGCATGTGTTGACCGACGATGTATATGAGCACCTAATATTTGATAGCCATAAATTTGCCACCCTAGCCCAGGTGGAGCCAAAACTTTATGGACGCACAGTGACTTGCAATTCGGTTTCCAAGGCCTATTCCATGACAGGCTTCCGCTGCGGCTACGCCGGCGGGCCAAAGGAGATTATCGCCAAGATGTCAAATATGCAGTCGCAAAGCACCGCGGGAGTAAGCGCTATCGGCCAGGCAGCCGCCGTAGGCGCTCTGAATGGCCCCCAAGAATTGCTGATGGAGCGAGCCGCGAACCTACAGCTTAGGCGTGACATTCTATTCGAGAAACTCAACGCAGCACCGGGTCTGAATTGTGATCTGCCCAATGGCGCCATGTACATCTTCTGCTCCTGCGCCGGAACTGTTGGCAAAACGAGGCCGGATGGTCAAGTGATCGAAACCGACACGGATTTCACCATGTATCTGTTAGAAAGCGTGGGTGTCGCGGTAGTTCAGGGCGAAGCCTATGGTTTATCACCCTATTTTCGCGCAAGCTTTGTCGCCCCTGAAGCGGACTTAGTTCATGGCGGTAATCTCATTCAGGAAGCTTGTGCGGCGCTCATTTAGAGGGCGTTTTTAAGTAATTGTGCGATGTGTAATGCTGCGCGGTTACTACCGTGCTTGATTTGCTGCCGGCAAGAGGTTCCGTTTGCGACAAGAATGGTTTCCTCCTTTGCGTCTCGTATAGCTGGCAAAAGTGCAACCTCCGCCATGGCCTGAGACACTTCATAAGTTTCTACGCCGTAGCCAAAGGCGCCGGCCATGCCACAACAGCTCGAAGACACCGTATCTGCCTCCACATCCGGCAAAAGTCCCAAGACTACGTCCATCGAAGACATGGTCTGATGAGCTTTTTGGTGACAATGACCATGTACTAAAATCTTGCCCATCGGCTTCAGATGCAGGGCCAAGCGACCGGCCTCATGTTCCCGCGCGAGGTATTCTTCAAACAACAACGCCTGCTTCGCCAGGGCCCGAGTGGCGTCGTTGGGCAAGATGGAAAGGAATTCGTCCCGCAGGGTCAGCAAGCATGACGGTTCCAACCCCACCACCGGCACCCCTCGTTCCACGAATGGTTGCAGAGCCAACAGCGTGCGTTTCATTTCCTTGCGCGCTTGATCTACCAGACCTGCCGACAGGAAGGTGCGGCCGCAACACAAACCTCGTCCACCATCTATGGGTCTTGCCAGATGCACCCGCCTTCCTGCCGCCACCAAAACGTCTACCGCGGCTCGCAAATTCTCCGCCTCAAAATGACTATTGAAAGTATCTGCGAACAGCACAACTTCTGGCCCATTCGTTGGCCCAAAAACATCCTCCGTCGGATTGAAGGTATCGTGACGCCATTTTGGAAAAGGGCGCTTAGCTGTAAAACTAATTAACTTTTCGCTGAGCCATGCGAGGCCTGGAATCTGATCGCGTAGATTCAATATTGGCCCCAGGGGTGTTGCCCATGGCGCGTACCGTGGCAAATAGGCCACCAACCTGTCGCGAAGAGAAATGCCAGAACGTTTAGTGCGCTGATACTGCAACTCTATCTTCATGGCCGCCATATCAACGCCGACGGGGCATTCCCGCTTGCAGCCTTTGCAGCCCACACACAGGGACATGGCATCGGCCATAGCGTCGGAATGCAGCGCATCCGGCCCTAACTGGCCGGATAATCCTAAGCGCAACAGATTAGCCCGTCCCCGAGTTAGATGTGCTTCGTCCCGGGTCACCTTAAATGATGGGCACATAACGCTAACTGAATTCAGATTGCGGCATGCGCCATTGTTGTTGCACATCTCCACAGCCCTAGCAAAGCCACCCCAAGGGGACCAGTCCAACCCGGTTTCGAACGTTTCAGTGGTATAATCCGGCTTGAAACGGAAAAGACGCCGGTCATCCATTTTTGGGGGATCAACTATCTTGCCCGGATTGAACATGCCCTTGGGATCCAGGATACGCTTGACCTCTGCGAAATTATCCACCATTCGCCGGCCAAACATGGGTAAGTGGAACTCGGACCGCGTCAGGCCGTCGCCATGTTCACCAGAATGGCTTCCTTTATATTCCCGCACCATGGCGAAGGCTTCTTCAGCCATGGCGCGCATCTTCACCGCGCCATCGGGATCTTTCAGATTGACCACTGGGCGCACATGCAAACAACCGACAGAGGCGTGAGCATACCAGGTACCTTCCGTACCATGTTTATGGAAAACCTTGGTCAGGCGGTCGGTGTAATCGGCCAGATCTTCCAGGCGCACTGCACAATCCTCAATGAATGAGATCGGCTTGCCATCACCCTTCATGGACATCATGATGTTCAGGCCAGCTTTACGCACTTCCCAGATGGCTGACTGGAAAGAAGCGTCCGCGACTTCAACCACGGAAAAGGAAGAACCCAAATCGCCCATTAATTCCACCAATTGGGCCAGTTTTCGCATCTGTTCGCCGCCATCCTCTCCAGCAAACTCCACCAAAAGCAAGGCCGCCGGTTCGCCATTGACGAAGCGTTCGATGGTGGGGCGGAACATGTCTATTTCCCGCGCCAAGTCGATCATGGTCCGATCCACCAGTTCCACCGCTGCCGGGTCAAGCTCGACGATATGCTGTGTGGTATCCATGGCTGCATAGAAATTGGCAAAATGACAAACGCCCAAGACCTTGTTCGCCGGTAAAGGCACCAGGTCGAGTTCTATGGCAGTGGAGAAGGCCAACGTACCCTCCGATCCAACCAGCAGATGCGCTAAGTTTTCGGAGCCAGTTTCCGGAACAAGGGCATCAATGTTATAGCCGCCGACCCGGCGCTGGACGTCTGGAAAGCGCGCCGCAATCTCTCCTGCCTCACGCCGGCCCAGTTCCAACAGCGGTGTCGCAATTTCCCGATATCGGGCCGGAATATTGGTGGCCTGGAAATCTTCAGGCATTTGGCCGAATTGCAGCCTACTGCCATCAGCAAGAATGGCGTCGATGGCCCGCACATTATCTACCATATTGCCGTAGCGGATGGACCGAGCGCCGCACGAGTTGTTCGCCGTCATTCCTCCAATAGTGGCCCGCGACGAAGTAGAGACGTCAACAGGAAAGTAAAGACCGTGGGGCTTGAGATACGCATTCAACTGATCCAGCACGACACCCGGTTGCACGGTGACTCGCCGGTTTTCCTTATCAAATGAGATTATGCCAGCGAGTTTTTTGGAAACGTCTAGAACAAGGGCCTCACCCACGGTCTGTCCACATTGCGAAGTGCCGGCGCCCCGGGGCAGAATTGGAATGCCTTCGTCACCGGCTATTTGAATGGCGCGGATTATGTCAGCCTCGCCTTCAGGGATCACAACGCCAATTGGTTCAATCTGGTAGATCGAGGCGTCGGTCGAGTAGCGTCCCCGGCTCGCGGTATCAAATAGAATCTGGCCTTGTAGTTCCCGGTCCAAGCGGGCAGCAAGAGCACTGTCGCCAATGCGGCCAGTGCCTGTGTAGGGCGCGCTGATGTTCGCGTTGGTTGTCACCCCAGGTCCCGCGTTCTCTCCCGCAGGACAAATTTTTGGATCTTTCCTGTTGAGGTCTTTGGCAGGTCGTCGAATACGACCTGGCGCGGGCATTTGTAGTGAGCCATGTTATTTCGGCAAAATTCGATGATTTCTTCAGGTGTTGCCTTCTGCCCTGGCTTCAGTTCGATAAACGCCGTGGGAGTTTCACCCCATTTCTCTGATGGCGTAGCAACCACCGCCACAGCGGCAATCTTGTTATTCGTGTATAGGATATCTTCTACCTCGATGGACGAGATGTTCTCACCGCCAGAAATAATGATGTCCTTTGAACGGTCCTTCAGTTCTACATAGCCGTCAGAGTGCCAGACCCCCAAATCGCCGGAATGGAACCAACCGCCTGCGAAGGCCTCTTGCGTCGCTTTAGGATTTTTCAAATAGCCTTTCATGGTCACGTTGCCACGCATGAACACCTCACCCATACTTACACCATCCATGGGGACAGGCTCCATCGTCTCGGGATCCGCCACCATCATCGCCTCCTGCACCTGATAAGCGACGCCTTGGCGGGCCTTCAGGCGTGCTTGTTCATCAAGTGACAACTCGTCCCATTCGGTCTTCCAGGCGCTGACCACGCACGGGCCAAGGACTTCCGTAAGCCCATAGACATGTGTGACATTGAAACCTGCCCGGGCCATGTCCGCCAGGACGGCGGCGGGAGGCGGTGCGGCGGCGGTGAACATGTTTACCGTATGGGGCAGGTCCCGCTTATCCTCTTCAGAAGCACCAGCGATTAGCTGCATGACGATGGGCGCTCCACACATGTGTGTCACCTTGTGGTCAGCAATGGCATCGTAAATATCTTTGGCAATCACGCTGCGCAGGCAGACATGTGTGCCGGCAATAGCGGTGATGGACCATGGGAAACACCAGCCATTGCAATGGAACATTGGCAGGGTCCACAAATACACCGGGTGGGCCGGCATGTGCCAGGACATGATATTGCCCACGGCGTTCAGATACGTGCCCCGGTGACTGTAGACGACGCCCTTGGGGTTCCCTGTGGTTCCGGACGTATAGTTTAACGAGATGGCATCCCATTCATTCTCCGGGGGACCCCATTGGTGATCCTCATCTCCTGTTTCGAGGAAGGCTTCGTAATTCATTTCGCCCAAGGATTTGCCGCCAGGGCCGTTTGGGTCCTCGATATCGACAACGATGGGTCGGCAGGCCACCTTCTCCAAGGCTTCCTCGATGACCGTGCTGAATTCTGTATCCGTGATTAGCAACTTACATTCCCCGTGATCGAGGATGAAGGCGATTTCTGTAGCGTTTAGACGGTAGTTCAAGGCATTTAAAACAGCCCCTTGCATGGGTACGCCAAACGTTGCCTCGAAGGCAGCTGTGACGTTGGGCGCCATTACGGAGACCGTATTACCCTTGCCAATGCCCCGTTTCGCCAAAGCGGAGGCCAAGCGGGTACAGCGTTTCTGGGTCTCGACCCAGGTAAAACACCGTCCGCCGTCGATCACTGAGGTATAGTCAGGGTACGTCCAAGCCGCCTTAGCCAGGAATGACAAGGGAGAGAGGGCCTGATAATTAGCCAACGTAATAGGTAGATCGGTCTCGTAAGGATTGCCGCTCATATCCGACTCCTGGTCACCATTGCAAGCAGGCAACTTATCGGTTAGGGGCCCATTTGCCAACGTTTGCCAAAAACCTGGAACATGCTATCACCCTTGCAGCCTACTTCGGAGCGCCCGTAGCTCAGCTGGATAGAGCACTTGATTCCTAATCAAGGGGTCGCAGGTTCGAG
>CAZDQC010000038.1:0-25918 GCA_964507245.1 uncultured Rhodospirillaceae bacterium | reverse complement strand
GAGCAAAGATGGCACACGAAATATTAACGCTAAAATCTGTCCACCAGACGGAAAAATACGGATATTCTCACGTCGCCAAGAATGGAAGCACATTATATATTTCCGGCCAAGTTGCCCGAGACCATGGAGTGGATTGTGTGGGACGAGGTGATATTGAAGCTCAAACCCGCCAAGTCCTGACCAATTTACAGAACATTCTAGAAGAAGTTGGAGGGAGTTTACGCAACGTCGCTAAACTCACTACGATATTGACCCACCATAGTTACAGGGAAACATTTAGGAAGGTGCGCCCAGAATTTTTCCAGGACCCTGCACCCGCCAATACGCTTATTGTTGTAGAAAGTTTGGCGTCACCAGATTTCTTAATAGAGATCGAAGCGATCGCTGTATTGGATTGATATCACTTTTTCGAATTTCAACTAACCCTCAAATAACTCCCAGGCCCTTAATAAAGGTAATATTTTATGTCTTTAAAATTGGTTTATTTTAAAATGAGGGCTTTAGCTGAAGCCCCGCAGTTACTTTTGCATTATGCTGGAATTGACTATGAATATCTGATGTCATGGGATTATTACGACGACGATTGGTCGAATATTAAGCCGCAAATATCATTCAAGCAGCTGCCGGTTTTGATAATTGATGAAACGCACGAAATTGCACAAAGTATTGCGATACTCTCTTATATCGAAAAACTTGCTGACCTAAATTTACCAAACCCTATCATCGCCGCAAAAGCGGATGCGATTTTGCAGAGTGCGCAGGAATTGTTTGCACCGCTTAACCCAACAGTAAATTTTGCGACAGGCGATGATTTTCTAACTAAGCGCGATGAAATGACACCCTATTTGCTATCAAGATTTGAGGATCTTGACAGGGCGCTTTTATCTAGTGGGAAGAAATACTTTATTGATGATGTGCCACGCGGCTGTGACTTTGCGGCTTTTCACCATTTAGACTTGTCCAAGAAACTTGATACATCACTTCTCAACAAGTTTCCTCGGTTGGAGAGATTTGTCGATGATATAACCGCTATTGATGCTGTGAGAGCCTATCTGGAAACACGCCCAGAGTTGATAGATATAAGTATCGCTCCAAAGCTGGTTATTGAGGGTGTTCCCCATCCAACTGGGATACAGAAAACTTGATCTATTCGTGGCCTCTGGTTCATTGGGGGAGGTTGTCTATAGTTGGAGAGCTAGGGACGGAACTGCGATAGTAAATCCCCATTAACGAGAGAGGGGATCGCCACGCCCACCATGACGACAGCGATGGCGGCAACCTCCCATAGCTGAATAGTTTCGCCCAGAAAGATTGCCGCCATGGGTAGGACCAAGGGCCCTGTCAGACAGGCGAACAGGGCTACGTGCCCCGTGGGCAAATGGCGCAATGCATAATTCATTAAAAAGAACGACCCAGCTAGGGCGACCATACCCAGATAGGCGAGTAGTAGGATGGGGCCTTCTTGCAACCGCGCAACAGTTTCGGCGGGTTGTTCCAGCACCATCAATACGGATCCGGCCACGCCTAATGCCATGGTCATCTGCCAGGCGGTAGTGACGATAGGTCTTCCCTGTGTCTGGGCCACCCGGCGCCCCAACAACGCGGTACCAACAGCGCATAGCACACCGCAGATGGCCACGAAGTCCCCAGTGAAATTGCCCTCGCCCGCGTCTCTGTTAGCGATAGCTAAAATAATCGCCCCTGTCACCGCAACCAATGCACCGAGAATGACCAGGTTGTTGATCTTTTCGCCCAGGACCAAACGTGCTGCGACGGGCGTGAACAGAGGCATCAGAGCCCAGAACACCGCGACATTAACGGCAGAGGTATATTGCAGACCCGAAACCATAAGTAGGGACACAAGTCCTGGATCGAGCAACCCCATCAACAGGGGTCGCCGGGCCATTTTCCAAACCACAGGTTGGCGGGTTAATAGGACCATGGCCCACAGCATCGCCGCCGCGAACAGGAAACGGCCCGAGACTACTTCTGCTATGGCCAGATCAGCCAGCGCGATTTTGTTGCCAATATTGGACGAAGCAAACAGCATGGATGCCAATAGCATGGCCAATAGCGGCATCAATAACAGCCCCTAGTCCGACTCAATTTAACAACACCATGCTCGACCGTTTCTCCCATTTAGGACTGGCCTGTCCAGCGATGTGCGCCTTGCCACTGGGTTTGGCAAGGTTCTAGAACACCTTCGCATCGAACTTGATCACCCAATTTACATCACCAGTGCCTGTTAGTCGCCCAAGCCCAACACCAAGGCCGGTCACCACCCGCGTAGCCTGCATTAAACTGTCAACAAACATTACGGGACGGGCGATGCTCCGGCAGATCGAAAATTTGTCATCATCATGTCGAACGTGTGGAAACCTGACAACAAATGCTTTCGGAGTATTGGTTTTCCCGCCTGCCAATCCTTGCTGTATAGAAGAATTTGGTGGAATATACTGCCAAGTTGAAGGGAGAGTTATGAGCCATGCCCTATGAGTTGATATCAGGCGACAACCACATCGACCTGACCTACTGTCCGCCTGAACTATGGTCGGACGCGGCACCGACAAAATGGAAGGAGAACGTGCCGCGCTGCGAGGAACGCGATGACGGTTTGCACTGGATCGTAGACGGCCACGACAAAGGTATGTGGAATGGTGTGGGACCCGGCTTCCTGAAATATCAGAAGGGGTCCTTCGGTCACATCGACGAGATGAAAGAAGTTGGCTTCGACTGGAACAACCGGCGCGGATCTAGACCCCGACCCACCACGCCTGAACTTCGGGTCGCCGACCTTGATCGGGACGGGCTCGACGCTGAGATCGTATACGGCTGTCTGATGATCAACGAAATGATCGACGACAACGAAATGTGCTCTTGGGCCGACCAAGTCTACAACGACTGGGTTGCAGACTTCGCTAAGCAAGCGGACGCAAACCGAGTATTTCCGCTGGCCATCGTGCCAAACCGTGATCCAAAGGCCGCGGCGATGGAGGTGCGGCGCTGTGCTAAGCTCGGCCTCCGGGGCGGTGACCTTGCCTTCAAGCGCATGTCGTTACCACTCTGGCACCACGACTGGGATGCACTGTGGGAGGCAGCGGCGGAATGCAATTTCCCAATCTCTTTCCATTCGACCGGATTTAAGGCACTTCGAGCGCCTGATACGCCAGAGATGGAGAAAGAATATTTCACTGAGTATCGGTTAGTGCGCTCATCGCTTTTCCAGCTTGATACCATGGAAGTGCTGGTTTCCTTGTTGGCCTCCGGCGCTTGCGAGAGGTACCCGAATTTCAAATTCGTGCTTGGCGAATCAGGCGTCACTTGGCTGCCCTATGTGTTTGACCGGCTTGACACTGAGTACCATGACCGGGCGCGCAGCCTTGGCTTCAAGATGAAGCCGAGCGACTATTTCCGTCGCCAAGGATTTGTCACCTACCAGCAGGACCAACACCTTGAGCCTATCGTGCCGCTAATCGGTGAGGACAGCATCATCTGGGGCGCTGACTATCCACATCCTGACTGCCTGTGGCCGGAATCCAGGAAAATCCTAGATAGGAATCTTTCGGGTTTCCCAACCTCGGTCCGGCGCAAGATAACACGCGACAACGTAATGCGTCTTTACGGCTTGAATTGACAGGATACCAAAGTAGCTAGAGGGTCTCTGGGGTCCAAGAGTTACTCGAATTTCTGGGTCAGCGTTGTCCGCATTCCGATAGCCATCCTGACAGCACTTGTGCTAGTCGTCGCGATGCCTGTCGTAGATGGGGATTTGGAAGATTGGGCCGCGGCCTATGAAGCAGCTTTCCCGGGAGGCGCCTGAACTACTGGCGCAGCGGCTGCAAGAATTTCACTCCGATCCCTCGATTTCGGCGGATAAATGCGAACGCAATTAATCATTTTCTTGGTCTCTTTGGCCTTCGCGCCGGTTGCAACGATCAAACGGTTCCAACCCTGGGTTTGGACAGCGCCCGCAGGCCCCAAATCTAGGCAAGTGGAATACCAGGGGATATGTAGCGGCAGTGTTTTCTCTCCAAGCAGATCAGAGACTGCATTATGCCCTGCAAATCGGCCCATTGGTCGTGCATGCTGGCACGACATCACCGAAGTATGCCCGTTGTCAATATTGGCCGCCGCGATGTCACCGGCTGCGTACATGTCGTCCAAGCCCTCGACCTTCAAATATTCGTCGACAAGCAAACGGCCCCAGCGGTCGCGCTCGGCCGGCAAGCGTGCCGCAAGCGGGCTCGCAACCATACCGGCGCACCAGACAACCGTGCGAGCCGAAATTCGTTCGCCATCTGTGAGCGTCACTCCGTGATCCCCGATCGCGGCAACTTTGATTGCCGTGCGAATCTCGATACCAAGGTTATTGAGGGCCCGGTGTATAACCGCTCGAGCGTGTATACCTATATCCGAACCAATATGCTGCAACCGATCGGCTAGTATGACCCGACCCGATTGGATTCCCACGGCTTTAAGCCTGTTGGGCATTTCACATGCGATTTCGATCCCGGTAAGGCCAGCTCCTATTACTAGCACGGTATTCCAACCATCTGACTGCGCCTGATGGGATAGGCCTTTCAGATGCAGATCGAGTTTTTTGGTCTCATTATAGGTATCGATGTTCAAGCCATGCTCGGCAAGCCCGGGAATATCGGGTAGGAAAACCCGGCTGCCTGCTGCAAGAACTAGTCGATCATAAATAATGTCCTGTTGGCCGTTCGGGGATAGGAGGGCAATGGATCGGGACTTTGGATCTATGGCGGTGACTTCACCTTTGATCAACCGGACACCTGTCGGTGCAAGGACTGAATCGAGTGGTACCCGGATTTGGCTTAAATCACTTTCGTAGTTGCGTACTCGAATTCCATGCCAAGCATCTCGGTTAATCAATGTGACGCTAACTTGATCCCTAGCGACATTGAGCTCATCAAGCCTGCGTACTGCAGCAATGGCGCTCCATAACCCGGCAAAGCCGGCTCCGATGATAACGATATTTTTCATTGAGCCATTTATCGGCCAGTTGTGAGTCGACTAACGGAATTCCATTGGCTGCTATATTGCACACCGCAACAGTCCTCGGTTCGGCAAAAATACTGCTGCTAGATTAATTGGCAATTTTAGACTTTGCCATCCCACACCTTCCCGCGGCGGCCGCCATTAATTTTCCTGTCGCAAGACTGGTACTGGTAATGAACACGAACAAATACACGCGACGCCCGTGCTCCGTCGCGGGGTAGGGTGGCCAGTTTCCAAGCTACCGCCTGGCAGGTTTGCCATAGTCGGATAGCATGTAAAAGGGTTAACCTCCGTAGAAGACGTTATCACCTAATTCCTTCATCTCCAAAATGGCTTCGTCGGCGCGGCCCTCGGGCTGTTTGGTGACGTTGGCCTCGACTACTTCGCCAATAAAGATATGATGGTCGCCTTGCTCCACAATCTCAACAATTTGGCATTCCACCGAGGCGATGGCGTTATCCAAGATTGGTGCGCCCGTGCTGCCAGCATGGAAGGGTTCGCCATTGGCCTTATTATCCTCGACCGTGGTAGGTTTAAAAAATCCGAAGGCCAAGCCTTGCTGGCCCTTGCCCAACATGTTCAGAGCGAAGCCGCCAGCCTCCTTGGCAATTCCATAGGCGCCTGAATCGGTCTTCACACCGACCACTACCAAGGGTGGGGCAAAGGCGGTCTGAGTTACCCAGTTCACTGTGGCGGCGGCGATTTCACCGCCGCTTTCCGCCGTCATCACGTAGATGCCATAGGGGATCATGCGTAGGGCTGTTTTTTTTGCGTCGTCGTCCATTGGTCTTCCTCTATTTTAGTGGTGTTTTGATACAGTTGGTTGATTGACTATATCGTAGAAAATTTCTGTCAATTAATATCATCACTTATGCGCGACTTGGGTCTAGCCTAGGTTCCAAGTTGGATATATACGGCAAAGGATGGACTATGCCTAATGCGTTGATATAAACGATTGTCGGCGAGAAAATTTTACCTTGGTAACTTCTATCGCATCCGGAGTGAACTAACTACCGTTGTAGATGTTGTGCGTCTGCCGGGCGCTCTATTGTCGACGGAACCTCTATCGATGCTCTAAGATTGTTGGTGATGGCAGGTCAACCGGATAATTGGGTAGGTCAGGCGGTACCGCGCCTGGAAGATGCTGCGTTGCTAACGGGCAACGCCCGTTTCATCGATGATCTATCGCCCCTGCCAGGTATTCGACATGTGGCCATGCTTCGTTCGCCGCACCCTCATGCTCGGATCGTATCCATAGATGCCGAAGCGGCACGGAATATACCGGGCGTTACCGGTGTGGTAACGGGCATAGAGCTCCAGAAAAATTTAAATCCGTTAGCCAGCGCCGTAAGGGCTCCCATCGCCTATTATCCCATTGCCGTCGATAAGGTTCGCTATGCCGGTGAACCTGTGGCCCTAATCGCGGCCGAAGACCGTTACCTAGCCGAGGATGCTGCGGAAGCTATAGAGGTAGATTACCAACCGCTGGAGGCGGTTGTCGAACCCCAGGCTGCTCTGGCAGTTGATGCTCCCGTGCTACACGAAGACGCGGGTAACAACCTGGTGCATCACCGTCAGTTTTCCTACGGCGATCCCGACAGAGCCTTTGCCGCCGCGGCCGAGGTGGTCCGCTTGGCCTGGCGCTATCCCCGGCAATCGGCCACACCCATTGAGACCTACGGCGCCATCGCCCATTACGAAATGGCACCGGAACGTTATACAATCTGGTCAAATTTTCAGGGTCCGTTCATCCTGCAGCCTTTGATGGCTCGGTCTTTGGGCGTCGCCGGCAACCATTTGCGTCTAATTGCTGCACCCCATAGCGGTGGCAGCTTCGGCATTAAGCAAGGGCTGTACCCCTACCTGGTGCTGCTGGCGGCGGGAAGTCGTATTCTTGGCTGTCCGTTGAAATGGATCGAGGACCGGCTGGAGCATCTCTCGGCCTCATCCAGTGCTGCCGATAGGGCTGACGAGATAGAAGCCGCTTTCGACGGAGATGGTCGACTCACGGGCTTGCGTTTCAATAATTTGGTCAATGTGGGTGCCTACGTGCGAGCGCCCGAGCCGGCCTCTGTCTACCGCATGCATGCTGCCGCCAATGGCTGCTACCGGGTACGAGATATTGCCATCGACAATCGCCTGGTCACCACCAACAAAACACCCATAGGCCTGAATCGTGGATATGGCGGGCCACAATTCTATTTCGGTCTCGAGCGCGCCATGGACCTAGCAGCTCGCCGTCTTGACCTGGACCCCGCGGAAATCCGTCGGCGGAATTTTATAGCCGCCGACAGTTTTCCTTATGAGGCACCGGCTGGCGCCATCTACGATTCAGGCGATTACGGCAAAGGGCTAGAGATGTTGCTGCAAATTGCCAACTATTCGAGCCTTCTGGTGGAGCGCCGTACGGCCCGGGCCGAGGGGCGGCTGTTCGGCATTGGTTTTGGCGCCGGTGTGGAACCTTCGGGCTCCAATATGGCCTATGTCACCCTGGCGCAGACGCCGGAAGAACGTGCTAGAGCCGGCGGTCGCTCGGGCGGTGTCGCCTGCGCCGCAGTAGTGATGGAGCCTTCTGGAGCAGTAACGGTGCATCTGGATAGTACACCGGCTGGCCAGGGCCATGCCACGGTGGCGGCACAGATTGTGGCCGATGCCCTTGGCCTGCAACCACAACAAATTCAGGTGGATACCGCTTTGGATACCGGTAGAGGCGGCTGGTCCTTGGCATCAGGAAATTATGCTAACCGGTTTGCTTCTATTGTCGTTGGCGCTATTGGCGAAAGCGCTGGCCGTATCGCTGCAAAATTGAAGAAGGTGGCAGGGGAGTTGATGGAAGTAGCGGCGGAGGATGTAGAGCTGGCAGAAGGCCAGGCGCGGATCGTTGGTGTTGCAGGTAAAAGCATTCCGCTGACTCGGGTGGCTGCGGCGACCCATTGGCATCCAGCGGGACTGCCTGACGATATGGCCCCAGGCTTATACGAAATGACGCTGCTGAATCCGGATATTTTGGATGCGCCAGACGGCTCTGATCGGGTCGCTTCGGCCGTGACTTTCGGTTTCCTTTGTGATTTGGCGGCGGTGGAGGTTGACCCAACAACCGGGCGCGTGCGGATCGAACGCTATGCCTCGGTGCACGATGTGGGTCGAGTGCTGAACCCCATCATGGTTGATGGTCAAGTACTAGGCGGTTTCGCCCATGGCTTCGGCGCAGCTATGTTCGAGAATTTGGCTTATGACACAGAGGGCAATTTCCTCTCCGGCAGTTTCGCCGACTACCTCTGCCCTACCGCTGCAGATCTACCGCCTGTTACAGTCGGTCATTATGAAACCCATTCGCCGCGGAACCCCTACGGCTCCAAAGGCATGGGTGATGGCTCGTCGATGCTAACGCCGGTGGTGATAGCCAACGCGGTCGCCGATGCCCTGGACCTGGAAGATATAGCGCTACCACTTACTCTAGACACGGTATGGCGTCTGGCAAATCAAAAGGCGGGTAAAAAATGAAGCCGGTGCCTTTCACCTACTGCCGGCCCGATAATTTGGCCGATGTTTTGGCACTTCTCCGTGACTACGGTGACCAGGCGGCGGTTCTGGCAGGCGGCCTGTCCCTAGGGCCACTTATGAATATGCGCATGGCGCGACCCGAAGTGGTGATTGATATCAACCGGCTCGACGGTCTGGCCTGCATTGAACGGGATGGTGATAATCTGCGCACCGGCGCCCTGGTGCGCCAGGCCGATGCGCTGGCTTCGGCTGAATGCAAAGAGATGGCGCCGCTGCTCGTCGCTGCCTTGGAATACGTGGGCCATTACCAGACTCGTAGTCGTGGCACCCTGGGTGGCTCCGTTGCTCACGCTGACCCCAGCGCCGAAGTTCCATTGTGTCTGACTGCCCTTGGAGGCGAGGTCGAATTAACCTCTGAACGCCAGGTCCGGCGAGTGCGGGCAGGGGATTTTTTCTTGGGCTCTCTAACCACCGACCGGACCGAGGATGAAATTATCACGGCCTTGCTCTGGCCGATACGCCGAGCTGCTATCGCTTTCGAGGAGGTCAGCGAACGGCGCGGTGATTTCGCCATCGTCGCGGCGGCGGCCTGGGCTGAGTATTCTGCTGATGGCATTCAATATGGCTTAGGATTGGGCGGCATCGAGGACCGGCCGATTGGAACTAGCGGCGGTGCGGAAGATACCACATCTCTGGCTGAATTGGTGAGCCGCGAGCTGATTAAAGGTCTGGAGGTCATGGAAGACAAGCGCGCCTCGGCTGCCTATCGGCGGCACTTAGCCGCCCATCTTGGTCAAAAAGTCCTTCAGCAGGTATTGCAGGAGGTTGTGTCATGATGCGTCTACCCCCAAATCAGCGCACCCGCATCAGCTGCATCGTCAATGGCCGGCAGCACAGCGGCTACGCTGAATCCCGTACTTTGTTGAGCGATTTCCTGCGCCACGAATTACACCTCTACGGCACCCATGTAGGCTGCGAGCATGCGGTTTGCGGAGCATGCACGGTGCTCCTCGATGGCCGCCTTGCTCGCTCATGTTCTACCCTGGCAGCGCAGGCTGAGGGGTCTGAGATTACCACTATTGAAGGCTTGGCCGCGGATGATGGGCTGGAACCTTTGCGCCAGGCTTTCTCACGCCATGGTGCGTTGCAGTGCGGCTTTTGCATGCCAGGTATCCTGGCTTCAGCTAGTCATTTCCTGGCCGCACACGAAAACCCCTCGGAAACAGAGATACGAGATATGCTGTCTGGGCACCTATGCCGATGCACTGGTTATGACGGCATGGTGCAGGCGATCTTAGAGGTCGATGGCCGGTCGACAGAAGTGGCGGAACAATGACCTTGGCACGTTTGTTGGCTGCTTCGAGCCTGCGTCAACCGGACGCTACCGCCATTGTCGATGGTGAAAGGCGTCTAAGCTACGGTGATTGGCAGGCAGAGATCCGGCGTCTGGCGGGCGGGTTACACAGTTTGGGCCTGGGGCCGGGTGATCATCTGGTTGTAGTGCTGTCGAACCGCATGGAAACAGCAAGTCTATATTGGGCTTGCCAGACCCTGGGTGTGGTCTTTACGCCATTCAACTGGCGCGCCACGGCTGAGGAAATCGCCTATGTGCTGGCGGATGCCGAGGCTAAAGTGGTGGCCTACGAGGACCGTTCGGCTTCAGCGGTGCTTCGAGCAGTGGGTGAGGTGGCGTTGCCCGACGAACGATTGATTAGCGTCGAACCGGAGGGTGACGGCCTTCCCTTTGCTGACCTGGCAGCGGCCGAACCCTATGACGGCCCACTGTGCGATGAGGACCGGGCCACTTCGCTGATGCTCTATACCTCTGGCACGACTGGCCGCCCCAAGGGGGTGCCGCGTTCCTATGCCGTCGAGCGCACCGCGGCCCTAGGCTGCCTGGCGCAACTGCATTACTGCCACGGAGAGGTAAGCCTAGGCGTGATGCCTCTATTCCACACCATGGGTGTGCGCAGTTTGCTGATGTCGGTGTTCTTGAACGGCACGTTCGTTTGCATGCCGGCCTATGAGACTGAGGCGGTTTTGGGGCTGATCGAGAGCGAAAGGATCAGTGCCCTGTTCTTGGTCCCTACTATGTTCCACGATATCGTGCATCACCCTAAATTGGACGAGACCGATCTTGGTTCGGTCGGCAACATCGCCTACGCCGGGATGTCGATGA
Source organism: uncultured Rhodospirillaceae bacterium (assembly GCA_964507245.1). Taxonomy (GTDB): domain Bacteria; phylum Pseudomonadota; class Alphaproteobacteria. The sequence continues at coordinate 15,216 of CAZDQC010000038.1, read as the reverse complement.
CCACGGCCCTGGTAGAGAGCTGCGCGGCGGCTTTTCCTGGCGCCCTGTTCAGCAATTTCTATGGTTCTTCTGAGATCTATACGTTCGCCGTACGCAATGACCTAGCCGAAAACCCAGGCTCGGCCGGCCTGCCGGGTATGGGACAGATCCTTCGTGTGGTCCGCGCTGATCCTGACGAGCGTGTTGGCCCAGACGATATGATGCCGTTTGGTGAGACCGGAGAAATTATTGCCTCCATGTCCTCCCTGGATGCTTTTACGGGCTATTGGAAACGGCCGGATGCCGACGAAAAGGCGATCCGGAAAGGCTGGTATTTCACTGGTGATCTCGGCCGGTTCGATGAAAACGGAGAGATTTATGTTCTGGGCCGAGTCGACGACATGATAATTTCGGGTGGCGAGAACATCTATGCCGAGGAAGTAGAAGATGTACTGGCAAAATCGCCCAACGTCCTTGGCGTTGCGGTAATAGGCCTGCCAGATGAGCGTTGGGGCGAGCGAGTCGCGGCCTTTATTGAACCAGCTTCGGAGGCAGCATCGCCAGAAAGCCTGGACCGTTTCTGCCTGGACAGCGGGCTTGCACGCTTCAAACGGCCCCGGGCCTACGCCTTCGTGGACGCAATTCCGCGTTCGGCCTCAGGTAAGCTGCTGCGCCGGCATTTACGGACCGGTGAATACAAACTATTGACAAATTACGCTAACACAGTGTGAGGAATAAATTGATGGAACGGGATTATGCCGAACAGCGGGCGCAGGTGTTGCGCGAATTGGATGGCCTGCGCGTAGAAGTCGATGCGGAGCACAAGATCGGCTATTTGATTCTGGACCGGCCGCCCCTGAACATCGTCTCGTATAAGGCCAGGTCACAAATTCGCGCTATCATCGAGGCCTTCGATGAGGATGATGATGTTGGCGTAGTGGTGATCAAAGGCGCCAATGGAGTATTCACTTCGGGTGGGGACGTCAAGAATTTTCCCAATATCCCAAAGAACAAGATGTCTGATCTTGCTGATAACATCGGTGCCCCGGAACGCTGTTCGAAACCGGTGATAGCGGCCATTGAAAAGTATGCATTCGGCGTCGGTTTCGAGCTTTGCCTGGCTTGCGACTTCCGCTTCGCTACGGAGGACGCCCTTGTCGGCCTGCCGGAAGTGACCATCGGCCAGATGCCTGGTTCAGGTGGCAGCGTACGTATCGTCCGCCTGATCGGGATGACCCGTGCTAAGGATATTGTCATGCTGGGCAAGCGCCTGTCGGCGCCCGAGGCTAAGGATGTCGGTCTAATCACGCAGGTTGCGGCTGATGCCGGGGGCCTGCAGGAACTGATCCAGGACTACACTAAACGGCTGAACGCCCTCGCCCCGATTTCGCTCCGTGCTTTGAAACGGGTGCTCAACGCCGCCCCGGATACTTCCTTGAAGGTGGCTTTGGAGGTCGAAGGCCATTCATACGAAAAGTTGCGCTGGACCGAAGACTATATGGAAGGCATCAACGCCTTCAGCGAACGCCGCAAGGGTCAATACAAGAGCCGGTAACAATGCTATCCCGGGCTAACCGTAATCAAACATTCTGGCGTAACTATGTTTTTACAAAAAAGTGTCACCAATTTCCAAAATGATCAGTATTTGAGTGCCCAGCTATCAGATATTTTACATTGTACTTCGACCGTAAAGTGATAATTCCACTGCCTCGAATTCAACACCTTCACTGGTAAAGTCATCGAACATAAAATCATTAGACTTGGCGTCGGACCGAAGGATCTTGCCCTCAGGGCCTCGCGGAAGGTCGTTCGTCACGCCGTACTCCGTCTCTAGTTTTTCGACTTCTGTAATTGATAACTTTGTGACAGAGCAAGGCACGCCCTTCAAATGTGGAATTCCTTGTTCCAAGTCGATCAGATCCGGATCATCGTCCGAGGTAATGATTGTATCCGAAAAATGCCGCATTCCGGACATGTTCTCCAAGCCCTTTCTACTTTCGGGCTTCCACCAGCCGTGCGGCACGCGAACTAATCCCTTTGGCATGCTAGAACGTACAAATACACGGCCAAAGATTTCGCCAATTTTTGTCGCAAGCCGTGTCCAGTCGCCATCGGCAACTCCAAGTTCCTTGGCATCTTCTGGACTCATAAAGAACGTTTGGTCGGGAACCCTGTTCCTCAATTCTGGGACATGACGTTGTCCAGTCCTAAAATATTCATCATCCGGCAAGCCAATGAATAAGCTAAGAGGAAATTTGTCGTCGGGAGCAGCAGCCTCTCTGTAGTAGGGAAGTGGGTCAAAACCAAGGTCTTCGAGAACTTTCGAATAAAGCTCTACTTTACCGGATGGTGTGGCAAAGCCAGTCCTAAGGTATTTTTTTTCATCGTCAGTTGGCGCCTGACCACGGTGTAGGTTTGGGGTCCGGCCAGCAGCTACAACTTCATCCCAGGTAGTGTCACTGGGTTCCAAACGATAATCTAAAAGTTGGTTAGGCGTTTCCCAAGGAAATGCGTCACCGAAACCCATTCTTTTCGCTAACATATTCCAAAATACGGTAACATTACGACAATCACCTGGGGGTTCCATCGCAGCATCACTAATACCAGCTTGCATACTTGGTCGTTCCAACCACGAGTCACCGGGAAGGACGTAATCAGCGATCTGTGCCGTCGGCGTCATGGCATGCTCAAACGTAACAATTAGATCTTGGTTCATCAGGCCCTTATATATTCGTTTATTGTTGGCGTATGCCATGAGCGTATTATTCGCCATGGCGAAAAATGCCTTAACGGGATAAGGATCACCGTCAGCCATGGCTTTAAAAACAGCCATTGGATTTGCCATATAGCAACCGCTAATTAAATTCGCCCATCGTGTGCCCCAAACTCGTTCGGTTGCATCACCTAAGGCCTCCATTCCTCGATAGGTGAAAACTGGAAATTCCTGGCTACCAAGCTGCTTCGCCTTTTGCTCATCAGGCAAAATATGATGCATCTCGATTTCTGAATCGGAACGGACCGCCGGACTAAACCCGACGAAAGTATCGCCGCCCTTTACATCCAGATTACCTGTGATTGATCGCAAAATGCATTGCAAACGAATAGCAGACGTACTGGATACTTGTTGATCCGTAATAGGTGACCACGGAATTGTCGCTGGAGAATTAGTCGCGTACATACGAGCCGCTTCTCGAATTAATTCAGGATCGACACCGGTTATATTAGCTACGCGGTCAACCGGGTATTCCCGGGCGCGGCTAACAAATTCGTCGAAGCCAACAGTCCAGTCTTGGACAAACTCCTTATCGTATAATTCTTCATTTATGATGACGTTTAGCCAGCCAAAAGTCATCGCCGCATCAGTGCCGGCACGCAACGGCAGCCAAATATCAGCCGCCTCTGCGTTTTCGCTCTTGCGAGGGTCGAGAACGATCAGTTTAGCGCCTCTAGCCTGAGCCATCCGGATAGATTTGTATTCCATCGTCCAGCTGTGTCGGCGCGGATCGTGGCCAAACAATACGATACAATTAGAATTTAGAATATCAGTCCGCGGATACCAACCATAAACCATACGATTAACAGCAGCCGTGTTGCCCATGCAATATGCGACTCCGCTAATCCAATTGGGTGACCCAAGATGATTCATAAATCGTCGGCAAAGCCCACTGTCTGATATGCCCGTCGCCCCACTGTGACTTACGGCGAAAGCCTCCGGCCCATATTGATCAACGACACGTTTTAGTTTCTCTGCGATGTCGTCCATCGCGTCTTCCCAGCTCACCTGTTGCCAATCACCATCTCCTCGATCGCCGACACGCTTCAACGGATGCAGAATTCGGCTCGGGTGTGCAAATGATTTGGGCGCAAAAGCACCTTTCATGCAAAGGACGTCTTTGAGTAGAGGGTGGTCACGCGTGGTTACTTTAGTAACCTGGCCATTTTCCACTTTTACGGCTACGGGACAAAAACCGTCACAAGAGGTACACACAACATTTAGCAATGCCGTTCCATCATTTGTGATCGTCAGCTTCGAATTGTCCAGTTGCACGTTCATGATCAAGCCTCTGCTATCATTAAGGTCTCAAAAAAATATTCGATTTAAGCCTCAAAAGGAATTTTAAATTATATAAATATAATGACGTTTAGATTTTAGGATATTGGGACAACACATATTCGTGAGGTAAATTTCGGTAAGTATGGAGGTAGACGATTTATAATATTGGCTGAAATCTGTATAGAAATAAGCCTGTGGGGCGGAATTTTATTTTAGTTTTTAAGTTGCGACAACTGAGGACAAGGGATGTCATCGTATGTGACCTGATAGGTCTGTACCGAAAAAATATACGTAGCGAATACAACGGAAAGATTACTATCCCTGTTCTACGTGGCAGCCACACACCGAAGGTTATATAGCCAGGAGGAGCAACTCCAATGTCAATAATTGATTCCCAGGTCCACGTCTATGCTGCCAATACACCGGACCGGCCTTGGCACACGGTACCAAATTGGCCCGGTCACGTCACAGGGGACGAAATGGTTGAAGCGATGGATGCGGTGGGTGTCGATGGAGCGATCTTCATCTCGGCGTTTTCCATGTACCGTTACGATGCAAGTTATGCGATTGAGGTGCGCAATTCCTATCCTGGCCGCTTCGGCCTCGTCAAACCAGTTGATCCGTTGGACCCCGCGGTAGCGGAGGTAATTGCAGAATGGAAGAATACGCCGGGTACGGTCGGCATTCGTATCATGATGCCAAAGGATGCGGGACTCGACGCTGATGATCCGGGTATCAAATTGATCTTGCATGAAGCCATGAGGCACGACTTTCCAGTCAACATACTCTGCTGGGGAAACCTGGACGCAGGGAAGGCTGTAATTGATGGCCATCCCGATAATCGGTTCATCATCGATCATTTAGGAATTGTACAACCGCGAACGCCGCCAGCTCCGCCGGACCCCTGGGCTGATCTGCCGAAGGTGCTCGACCTCGCCAGCCGCCCAAACGTGGTGATCAAGGTCAGTGGGGCGTGTACTCTTTCGCACGCTGGTTACCCCTACTCGGATATTTGGGACCCGCTCGCTCGTGTATTTGACACCTGGGGGCTTGACCGTTGTTTATGGGGCACCGATTGGACCCGCGCATTCGCGGTAGTCAACTACAAACAAGCTGTTGAACCATTCCGAGTCACTGATCGCCTAACTGAAAGGGAACGGGCCACGCTGATGGGTGGAGCTTGCGCTCGGGCTTATGGCTGGGCGCCTGATAAACCGTAACTTAGGTAAATTCCAAAAATTCCACTCGTGCGTCGCCTGCCCTTGATGGCACCCAGATCACTGTACTTACCCTACACCTGGGCAATCATCCGACTGAACAAGGAAAGACCTACGACACCATGCCGCCCAGCCAGCATCAACTATGGTTCCGTCAAAAGATAAAGGTTCGCGAATGGATTTTTCCAAAACCGGGAAAAGGAATCTTGGTTGGAATATTTCTAAATGCATTCAACTAATATCTAGAATAGACATTTATTCGGATGAACATCATGACCAACCAAATAAACAGTGACAGCGACGATGGCTCGATAATTCTTGAATTTGCAACCGACGACGATGTCGCAACGAACGACAGCAATTGCCCCTCGATGAACGAACTCATTCAAGCGTCGATAAACAGAAGGCAGGCTTTGCATGGAATTGCTACCTTTGGTTTGTTTGCGGCTGGCGGCGGCTTGGTCTCCGGAGTAATGCCGGCGGCAGCAGCACCGACTAGATTGTCATTCAAGGAAATTCCCCACCGGCATGAAATGGGCGTTCGCGTGGCTGACGGCTATAAGGCCGACGTGTTGATCCGTTGGGGTGACAAAATCATCCCGACGGCGCCCGATTTCAATGTCAACAAGCAAAGCGCGGAGGCACAAGCGCAGCAATTTGGCAACAATAACGACTTCCTGGCTTTTATGCCGTTGCCATTAGGTTCAAGGAATTCGGATCGGGGACTATTGTGCGTCAACCATGAATTCACTGTACCCGGTTTGATGTTTCCGAATTATAGGAGAGAAATGACCTCCTCAGAGAGGCTACCGTTGATTGAGACGGAAATGGCGGCGCATGGCCATAGCATAATTGAAATAGCGAAGGCCGGTGGTAAATGGCAAGTGATGCAGGATAGTTCCTTTAATCGGCGCATCACCACGCTGGAAACAGAAATCACCATTTCAGGACCGGCAGCGGGTCATGACCGCTTAAGAACTAGCACTGACCCGAGCGGGCGAAAAGCCATAGGGACTTTGAACAACTGCGCTGGCGGAGTTACTCCGTGGGGCACGGTGTTGACGGCCGAAGAGAATGTCCAAGGCTATTTCGTCGGAGATCCGTTAAATACACCTGAAACCCGAAACCTAAAGCGATTTGGATTTGGGCGACCGTGGTTCGATTGGGGCAAACACGTCGACCGATTTAATATTGAAAAAGAGCCGCATGAAGCTAACCGTTTTGGCTGGGTGGTAGAGATTGATCCATATGATGTTGACTCAACCCCAGTCAAACGCACAGCACTGGGGCGGTTCAAGCATGAATGCGCAACCTGCGTGGTCAATCCGGACGGCACCCTGACAGTTTATTCAGGCGATGATCAATACTTTGAATATATTTATAAATTCGTTACAAGAGACCGTTTTGATGCTGGCAACCGCGACGCCAATCGCGACCTTTTGGACAAAGGCACGCTTTATGTCGCTCGCTTTGAAGCCGGCGGGACGATGTCCTGGTTACCGTTAGTATTTGGCCAAGGCCCTTTGACAGAAAAAAATGACTTCCACAGTCAGGCGGATGTGGTGATTGAAGCCCGCAGGGCGGGCCAGTTGATGGGTGCGACACCGATGGACCGTCCAGAGGATGTCGAGACCAACCCGAATAACGGTCGGGTCTATGTAATGTTGACCGGCAACAGGAAACGTAAAGAGGGCAATGCGGCGAACCCTCGTGCGGCCAACTACCATGGCCATATCATTGAACTGGCGCCACCGACTTCGGGTGGCAAAGCCGATCATGCGGCAACTCGCTACGAATGGTCATTTTTCCTGATGGGCGGAAATCCAGCTGATGACCAAAGCGGCGCTAAATATCACGAGGATATCAGTGATAGCGGTTGGTTGTCGACGCCCGACAATTGCACATTCGACAATCAGGGTAGGATTTGGATTTCGACCGACGGCCAACCAAAATCAGGGTTCTCGGACTCGGTCTATGCGGCTGAAACCAGCGGGCCGAGGCGTGGTCTGACCCGGTGTTTCTTTAATGCCCCAAAACAGGCGGAAATTTGCGGTCCGGTATTCACGCCGGACAACAAGAACTTGTTCCTGGCTATCCAGCATCCTGGCGATGACTTTCGAAAGCCCTATACTGACAGAGCAACGAGGTGGCCAGATTTCAACGAAGAGCTACCACCGCGCTCTTCAATTGTGGTGGTCACTAAGAACGACGGCGACGTCATCGGGGGTTAAGCCTCTACCTCGCATCATAAGTCGGGCAGCAGTAGCTATCTTTACTACTGCTTTGGGGTAGGGGAGGGGTTTAAGCCTCTCCAAGCCTCGAGGGAATACTTGTCCGCCTTAGAAAAGTATATTCGACAACGAATTCTTCGATGCCAATATGGTCTCTTATCTGTTGTGCTACAGAGGTTCTATACCGCTATTGGCACCTCGCTTCTGCAAATTATCGTTGGCTTCGATCCAACCGGCTCGGCAGTCATAGAAGAAATGCGATTTAAGCGGTCGGTCAAGGTCGCCATCAAGGTTGGCAAGGGTTAAATCAATGACGTTGTCGTGATTGTCATCATTACACAACATTGAGCTTCCACAACGCCCACAGAAGCTGCGGGTCAAGTGGTCTGAACTGCGGTAGTGAACAAGGTGGTTTTCACCCTTGTTGATTAGAAAACCATCCTCGCGTACTCCGACCCAAGTTACGTAGCCTGCGCCATGAGCCCGCCGGCACATGGAACAATGACAATGTCCGGCAAATAAGCTGGGCAATTCAAATTGAAACGTAACAGTGCCGCAAAGGCAACTCCCGGTCATGACGTTCTTGGCCAAGTGCACTGCTCCCTAATCAATAGACGCTTCCGTAGAGAAAACGCGTCCGCTGGGTTGGGACTTGAACTCTACAATATTACCACAGCCATCAGGTAACATCATAATGTGCTGTTCCGCAGCCTTGCCCGCAAATGATAGGCGCGGTGTTAATGTGAAGGTAGTATCCCGGCTAGTCAGATGTTTCTTCATTTGTTGCCATTCATCCAAGGGCAGGATTACGCCAAAATGGCGAAGCGGCGCAGTATCACCATCGGAGCGGATAGAACTGTTGGCTTTGCTTGCTTCGCGTGGCGAAAGATGCGCAACGATGTGGTGACCAAAGAAATTTATATCGAAGCGGCCTGGAGCTTCGCGCCCCACTGTGCAGCCCAAGATATCGACGTAGAAGGATTTGGCTCGGTCTAGATCATCAACGGGTATTGATAAGTGAAACGGTGCCTTTTCCATTTGCAGTATGGGTGGGTTCGACGAACTAGGCATCTAGATCAATTTCAAAGGCTGCAATCATTGCGTTGCCAACCAAGTCATTCAGCCAAGGCATATGCAAAATCCTATTGTCAAGATTCTAATAAAGATGATGTAAAGTTTCATCGTAAGGATTGGTAGGTTAGCGTGAAAGCCGTTCCGCCGCGGCGTGCAACCTAGATTGCGCGTCGTCGCTATTCCAAATCTCTACTTGCCGAGCAACTCGCGATGACATTTGTTCTCTGACATCTGCGCAAAAAGCACCATTTCGCATCCGTTTTGTTTCAGCAAACGCTTCGGGTGCCAATTTTAGTAGTAATTCTAACTGCTTCAATGCCTTACCTTCGACTGATTTCTTATCATCGACGCCATGCATGAATTGCATTTTATGCGCATCCTCCACAGAAACTAATTTTCCAGTATATATTAAGTCTGAAGCGATAAAATCTCCGGCGACAAATCGAAAAATTTGGTCGCCATAGTATGGATTTGGTACTCCAAGTAATATTTCTGGTTTACCAATTAGAACTCGTCCCTTGGCGCCAAACCGATAGTCACAAGCAAGTAGGAGTGCCAATGCGCCTCCAATTGCGTGACCCTTTATGGCACCTATAACCGGCAAAGGGCACTCCATTAGCTGTAAAATGCATTTGCCCAATTCCAGAAACATAGCACGTATTTGCTCACTCGATTGTGATAGCGCCCAATCGAGGTCAACCCCATTAGAAAAAAATTTGTCGCCTCCGCACAACAATAATCCGCGACTACGATTTTGTGCGTCAGCGATAGCATCTGACAATTCCATCAACAGATCCGTCGTCAGCAAGTTTGTCGTGCCGGCTGTCAAACGAATGCGCATGCAATCGTCGGTCCATTCGCAACATAAATTACTCATGTTCTTCCCGTGTTATTTCGTTACCGAATGTTTGAGCAGATCTAGGGCGAACGCATTCCTCCACAAGCACTTGTTGAGATGGCTTTCACGTCTATGCTCGATCATATCTTAATTGTCTCGGGGCAGACCGATGAACCGGGCGGCGTTGCCGTGTCGCACTAGATCGGCCAGGTGTGGCTCGAGAGGACTGAGATGTTCTTCCAATTCCGCTACGGCACCCGGATAGGTGCAATCAAAATGCGGATAGTCGGCGCCCCAGAAAATGCAGTGCTCCAGACCCAGGGCCTTCAGTTTTGGCATTCTGTGGGCCTCATCGGCTTCAATGGAAATAAAACACTGTTCACGGAACAATTCCGAGGGGCGCCGTGTCAGCCAGGGTGTTTCCGACCCCATGACCTCGAAATGCTCGTCCATACGGTGTAGCCAGTATTCCAGCCAGCCTAGGCCTGATTCCAGAAAGGCGACGCGAAGGTCTGGGTGACGCTCCAAAACGCCGCCGCAAATAACATCTAAGCAGGCCGCCATCTGTTCAAAGGGATGGCAAATCATGTGGGTAAAGAACCGGTTAGTGTAACGGCTGTTGGCGAAGCTGGGCATCTGTACGCCAAAACTACCGTGCACACAGGCAAACAGGTCGTGTGCGCTGATGGCATTCCAGAACGGCACCAAGGCTTCGTCGTACAGGGCCAGGCCGTTGTACCGTTCTGGCCGAAAAGTGATGCCCTTCAGTCCGAGGTTGGAGATATGTGACACTTCCTTGGTTGCTGCCTCCACGCTTTGCAGTGGCACTAGGCCGACAGCGTCCAGGCGGCCCTTGCCGTCGCGGCACATATCGGCGATCCATTCGTTGTAGCCATGGCAGGTGGCAGCAGCGACATTTACGTCCGTGATGTCACCGCTGCGGAGGTAAATAGATGGAAACAGCAGGGCGTGGGCGAGCCCTTCTTCGTCCATCACAGCTAGCCGCGCTTTACCGTCATATGAACCAGGAATGATGTCGTCCCAAGTCGGTGGATTATTGGGATCATCCATGCCCCAGGGTAGACATGCGCGAGCTGACAATGAGTTCTCGTAAGCGATGCCATTGATCCAAAATCGGTCGCAACCGTTATTGTCTTTGTCCATGCGAATCGTGTGGTCGCGGTAGGAACTAGGGACGTATTCTTCCCACAGTTCTTTGGTCTCGCAGATATGGCCGTCAGCGTCGATCACCCGATGGGTCATGTTATTGGCGTCCCCCTTGTCTTATGACTGCATCTTTTACCCCTGGACGAGTTTGGCATTTCGCCTGCGGGCTGGGCAAGCCGTGTAGGGCCATGGTTGGACGCTTGCCAGTTGTTTAGATGCAGTCAATAAAAGCCAGCAAACACTACGAGTGGCGAAATTAGAAAGATGAATATCGCTATAATGTGGGGGGATGGTATCAATGTTCTGCAATGCTAATTATGGCGTCGAGATTATTTAGAAGTCATTCGCCAATTCGCCGAAGATATCGACGCAAGTTTATACAATTTCAGTCAAGGTATTCCGTTATTTCCTGCTCGCTATCCCGATAATTGGCGTTCATGAACCAGTCACGGTATTCACCATAGGTGATGGGCGGATACTTGGGCGAATTGTTTGCGTCTTGGCACGTTGGTAAACAGGCCATTTCGTATTCCAAATTAGGGCTGTAGAAAAACACAGTGGCGTAGCGATCGATGTTAGTTTCGTTGATCGCCATGTGCCGCGTCGACAAAAAACGGTCGTTGGTCCAGCGTTTCAGCATGTCGCCGGAGTTAATGAAAAAGCCTTGTTCAACCTGCGGAGCAGCGATCCAGTCGCTGTCGGGCGGGCGAATATGCAACCCCACAACGTCTGATTGAGGCAAGATGGTCAGAAAACCCGCATCCGTGTGGGGTGCGATGCCAAATTGATTTTCAGCGCGTTGTACCGGGGGATAGTGGGATAAACGCAAACTGGCCTGAGCCCAGTTAAAGGCGTCGTCAAAATAGTTTTCTGCTAGATCCAAAGCCCGAGCATAAAGCGGCAGTAGCCTATGCCCAAATACCTCCATCAAATTGTAATAATTGGATAACGTGTTTTTGAATTCTGGCATGTCATCTGGCCACTGGTTCGGACTACGGAATGTCTTGGCTCGGGGCGATTGAATGCCGGCTGGCACACAATCACGCTCCATAAAATAGGCAGCGTTTAGATCACCCGTGTCATTGTTGTTCAGGTCCGAGGTGCGGATTGTGGTATCGGACATCGGCAAATAGCCAGCAAATGATTCGTTGAAAGCGTTCTCCATCTTCTTAGCTAGTGGGCGATTATGGTAACGCCGACTGGCATCGACAATTTTCTTCACGTTCGCCCAATCAATACCGTGATTGACGACGGCGAAAAAACCAACTTCTTCTAATGCACACCGCAATTCAGTCACGAGAACATCGTTCGAATTAGCGAGATCAAGAATAGGAAATTCCATCTAATTGCGGTCCTAAGATCAGCATGAGAGGTTGGCTATGGCAGCAGCCGAAAACGTTCTCAGTCGGCGCCGGGCTACTGCTACTCAAACCTCCCCATTCCGGCACAAATGGTTACTTCATCGCCAGTTATTCGCTCAAGGCTTTTCAAAGCCTCATTTTACAACAGTGGCGTGCTTGCCTATGCTACCACAGCAATGGTGCGGAATATGATGTAAAATTTTGTAGCGGCGCCTCCTGCGCTCGGTACCTGCTGATTGAGGAGTCTGGGAAGCATGGCGGAAACCACAATGGCAACCAAAGCAACCCAACGCGGCGAGCCTGATACGCCGATCGTCGAACCACCTATTTTTGTCTGGCCGCCGCAACCCGCTGCCGCAGCCAAGTTTCTGTTCGGCTATCCGGGCTATTTCGTCCCCATGAACATCCTTTACATGGCCCTGGCTGTCGTCACCTGGTTCTGGCTGACGCCAGATCTCGCAACCATGCAGACCTTCCAGTGGGATTGGGTGGCCATAGTATATGGCCGCAACCTGGTGCTCACCTGCCTGGTGTTCGGTGGGTTGCATTGGCGCTTTTACACGAAGAATGCTCAGGACGAGCGTTACATGCTCAACCGCAAAGCCCCGACGGCGTCACATCGACGTTTCCTTTTTGGCAACCAAGTGCGCGAGAATATGTTCTGGACCGCGGGCAGCGCGGTCGCCATCTGGTCGGCTTACGAGGTCGTGACCCTGTGGGCCTTCGCGAACGGGCTCATCCCAATGCTGAGCTGGGAAACGCATCCGGTCTATTTCGTGCTGTTGTTTTGCGCAATTCCAATTATCCGTGACGCACATTTCTACTTTGTGCACCGCCTGTTACACTATCGCTGGTTCTATCGCTCCGTGCATCAGTTACATCACAAGAATATCGATATCGGACCGTGGTCTGGCATGTCAATGCATCCGGTCGAACACATCCTATATTTCAGCGGCATCCTGTTGCATTGGATTCTATTGTCGCACCCCATGCACGCTATCTTCCATGTGCAGGCGACGGGGCTGACGCCCGCCATGGGCCATGTTGGTTATCACAAATGGCAAAGTAAGGACGGCAATGCCCATTCGATCGGCCAGCGCTATTTCCACTATCTCCATCACCGATATTTCGAGTGCAACTACGGCGGTGATGGGACAGTGCCGCTCGATAAGTGGTTTGGCACCTGGCATGATGGTACGCCGAAAAGCCATGACCTCATGCGCGGCCGCCGCAAGCAAGCGCACGGTGTTTGATAGCGCTACGCTACGTCGCTTTTGACACCCCACATTTCACAAGGTGTATGGAACCATTGGTTGTGGCCTCGAAACTGGCCTTCCGCGTGAGGCATTTTTCTTAAGCAGGGTCAAAAGTGGCAGATTACTGTGCGCGCTGCTTTACGGTGCTAGCGTGCTATAGAGCCTGGCTTTGCCATAAGGGACACCGGATACCGCCTTGGCAAAATCTGTCAGCCTACTTGAAGGCAGCTCGTCAGCAAGCCTTGTGGGAGATTTGATCGATACCGTCGTCAAGGATGTCGAAGCAGCGACGTCGAACCAACCCAATAGCTAGGGCGCTGCGGACACCTACGTTCAGGCAAAGCAAGGTCAGGCCAAAGAAGAGGCGTCGGAGTTATTCACGGGCTAACCCAGAGTAAAAGTATGGGCCAAATGAGATGCTGATCCAAATAGAGCGTTGCCAGTCCCCCAGCCGTAACTGCCATGGCAACAATTACCGCGAGGTAAAGGGACCAATGCCGATTTGAATTTATTGTCGAAAGTATAATTAGGGGCCCCCACAACAAAAGAAATGCCGGAATACCCATTAAATTAAACATTAAAATTACGGTGATCCAGAACTGGGGGAGATTGGCAGCGCTCATGAAAATATGAGTGATTAGAAAGGGCCAAGACAAAATGAAACCGATTACTATGACCAGCCATGGTCTGAAAATTCTTGTTTTTGAGGCCATTTAACTATTCCCTGGTTAGCCGTAATCCAAGGGCGGGTTATGCGTGTGGACCCAACCAAAGGCCGGGTAGATAGCCCCACAGTTTCGGTTGCCTAGCGAGGCCCTCTCCTCACAGTCACCGGTAATTAGGCCCAAAAGGTCTGGCAGCACTATGTTGCTACTGGACTTTTCAATCAACGACGCTTGGAGATAACGCCATGGCGTCCATGCTTTCGCACTCCACCTCAATCGGATCAGTGGGGAGGGCTTTGGTGGTTGGTGAGCCGCTATAATGAGCTGCAGCCTCTGTCCCTAATGTCTTCGAGCGCTTTTGCGCAGGCACTAGCTTTCTTTTGAATTCCCCAGAGAAGTAGAAGCGCCCACACCGCCGCTATAACAAAAAAAAGCGAAACCACTACATACAAAATCACAGGCAACGGCATTCGATAACCCTCCATGCTTGATCATTTCTCACACTCGGAACTAGCCTGTCCGACGACGGACTAAGTGTGCCTTGCCGTTGGCTTTGGCGAGGCTCTAGAGCGCCTGAGCGTCGAACTGGACGCTCCAATATACCTCACCAACGCCTGTCCGTCGCTCGTTGCGAAGACGACAATCCAGCCAGCTCAGTGGGGAAATTGATCGATGTCATCGTCAAGGAAGTCGAAGCGGCGAACCAATCCAATAACCAGGGCTCTGCGGTCGCCGACGTTCCGGCAGAGGAAAGTCAGGCCAAGGAAAGGGCGTGGGAGTTATTCACGGGCTAGGTTTTCAAACAGCGGTGGCACACATTTATAGAGCCCAATTGCAATGACGGCGGCAATCATTACGGCGAAGGCATAACGCCGATGGCGTCGGCGATTTTTCGCACGCTTCGTCTTCCATGGTTGAACCTCTCTCAGCCTCAGCCCATACGCCAGTTCGAGCTCGATTTACACTTATGACAGACACGTTCGCCTGCCCACTCGCTTACAAATTCCGCCTCACACACTAGACATTTTCTAGTCTTACGCTCTTCGTCGCGATTGTCGTCCTGCGCCGGTTTTTTTTGATAGATCGGTTTCATAGGTGATCCTCCATGCTCAACCATTTCTCACGCTCGGAACGGGCCTGTAGGCGAGTGTGATGATTAGCTAAATTACCTGTATTCCCGGATTAACTGATTTCCTGTCTGACGATTTCCGCACCCTTGACCATGGCCTGCAACTTTCCGAATGCTACGTTTCGAGGTAGATACTTCATGCCGCAATCCGGCGCCGCGATCAGTCGACCGGGGTCAATGTGACGGAGGGCGCTGCGGAGCCGGTTGGCAATGATCTCTGAAGTTTCCACGGTCTGATCCCTAAG
>CAZDQC010000037.1:21748-27316 GCA_964507245.1 uncultured Rhodospirillaceae bacterium | reverse complement strand
GGATTGACCTTGCGCACATCGATCATGCCGTCGACGATGACATCATCATCTACATGAATGCCGATCACCTGCCCAATCACCATAGTGTTAGGGTTGGCTGTGCTCATTGCGGGCAGTTCGACGATTTGCAACAGCGTGCATTCCAGGGCAATGGGGGACTTTTTTACCCTGGGTGGTTTGACTTGTTCGCAAGGCGCGGCTTCCAACCCGGCCTCAGCCATTTCGTCTACAGATGAGGGAGCATGAGCTGAAGTTGCAACCATGGCGTCAAGCATTTCAGCGGTGCACATGTTGAAGACAAATTCGCCGCTTTTCTGGACGTTGGTCAGAGAGTCCTTGGTTTCCTGGGTCCCCTCCTTGAAACCATTGGGGCAATACATCACGCACGGAGGTTCTCCCGATAGAGAGTTGAAAAAGCTGAAGGGTGCTAGGTTGACAATCCCAACCTCGTTAATCGAGGAAATCCAGCCAATCGGGCGCGGTACCACCAGGGCGTTGTAAACGGTGTGTTTGAACGGGGGCGGCTTCATGCCGTCATTGGGATCAAAATACATTTAAGATCGTTTCCTTTTTATGTCGTAGACGGTGTTTTTAGCAAAATAACTATCGCTGCTATCTAGACCATAGAAGTCAATTCGTAGAGCCAGTGCCAAGGTCTACGCCGGCGTTTGTTCCGTGACGTCGCTGCATAAAATTTTTCCACAATCCGGGCACACGCAGCGGCCAGACTTATCGCCACGGCACGTCCGATGCCGCAACGCGCGCCGGTAACCAAGGTTGCCGGACCATGTAAAATTTTTATTAGGATACTCCACTTAAATGGCAACCAAGTTTGGCAGGACACTAACATCGTCACCCATCCCCTGCTATAGCAGGCAACAACGACAAACGGAATTGACAAGATATATCCGACTTTGAACGCCGAAAAAGTACCGCACATCGTTTGCGCGGTGTTACCGGGCGCTTGTCTGGATTGTTATTTATGATACGAAGTTTGGACGGAATAAGCGCCTCGATCCACAATTGAGCATGGATTATCGATTGGCAACACTACGTCTTACTACTTGGGTCCATGACAGTTAATCAATTCTAGCGTAGACAAGAATTCGTTTGAAACGGACAAGTGCGTGCCGATGGAATTCGGCATGGCTTCCTGAAACTTCATAATATTCTTGGTGAACATACTGACACGAGAAAATCATACCAATAATTCAGCTATGTTCACGGTTCGGTCTTCCCGCGCTGCAATATTGACCGCGAGGGTTGCAGCCAGGGTCACCATACCGTCCCATGCTGAAACAACCGGCGTGGCCGAGCCGTCAATTATATCGAGAAAATGGTTTAATTGGTTGTGGTACGGCCGACTGCCATCTAGAGGCTGAGGCACGGCCACAAAGGGGTCCTGCCAATGCTGTGCCGCTGTTTCGTGGCGCCATAGGGTCATGCTAGGCACAGCCAAGGATCCATCGCGGCCACCGATGAAATAACAATCGCCGGGTTGGTGAGGAAAATACAGAGCTTGGCCCGAGCTCATCTCCCAAGTATAAGGCGAGGCCACAGCATCACTTAGAAGGAAGCTGCCCAGCACTCCATTTTGGAATCGGAGGGCAATGCTGGCGGTATCCTCCACAGCAAATCCGCGCACTGCATTCGACGTGAAGGCCCGTACGCTTTCGATTTCACCAACCAAGAACCGCAGGCAGTCGATTTCGTGGATCAAGTTGATCAACAGCGGGCCGCCGCCAGGCGCCTTGCGCCAGATTTCCTGAAAATAGTCCGCGGGTTTGTCGGCCATCCACAATCCGTTGACCGCCACTAGATCACCCAGAGCGCCATCGCGGATCAGTTTACGCGCCTCGCGGATATCGGGGCTGTGCCGGCGATGGTGGCCAATCAGCACCGGTACGGCTAGCTTGGCACTGGCATCAACCAAAAGTTTTGCCGCTGCGATCGTCTCGGTAATAGGTTTTTCGATAAGACACGGCACACCACGGGATAAACAAGCCTGCCCGGCGGCCAGATGGAGGGCATTTGGTAAAGCTACAATGGCGCCATCCGGGATTAGGTGGTCCAACATCTCTTCATAATTCGAGAAAAAAGCGTGGCCGTTGGAAAGCGCATATTTCCTAGCTGGCTCACTGATATCAGCCAAACCAACAAGGTCCGCATCACTGTGTTGACGGATCAGATTGCAATGTTCCCGGCCAATTAAGCCAGCACCGATTACTACCAATCTTGCTGCTGCCATACCCCGCCTTCCGGTATGTTTAACCTCTTCTACTGGCCACTCTAATAGCCAGTATCCACAATGGTTATGCCACAAAGTTTCGGCAAGGTCCTATCTTGTCGTATAATCCAAACTGGACTGAGACAATTTTCCAGAGGAATGGGAACATGGGCCTGGCCACAGATGCCAAAATTCATGGCGCAATTATCCAAATACGAGATCTGGTTGGCGATCGCATATCCACTGCGGACGCGGTCCTCCATGGCCACGGCAAAGACGAGGGCTGGCAGCCGGTGAAAGCTCCCGATGCTGTCGTATTTGCTAATTCCACCGAAGAAATTGCGGCAATCGTCAACATCTGCCGCGCTACAGGCACGCCGATCATTCCCTATGGCGCCGGCACATCGATCGAGGGGCAGGTACACGCAGCCCAAGGCGGGATTTGCGTGGATGTCGGTGGCATGAATGAGATTTTAGAGGTGAATGTCGAGGACTTAGATTGCGCCGTACAGCCCGGTGTCCGCCGTAAGCAATTGAATGAACACCTGCGGGACACAGGTCTATTCTTTCCCATCGATCCCGGCGCTGATGCATCCATAGGCGGCATGACCGGAACTCGGGCCAGCGGTACCAACGCGGTGCGGTACGGCACTATGCGGGAGAATGTTGTGTCCCTGACCGTGGTGTTGCCTAATGGCGAAGTGATCCGTACCGCGCGGCGGGCGCGTAAGTCCTCCGCTGGCTACGACCTGACCCGCCTATTCGTAGGGTCGGAAGGCACGCTTGGTATTATTACCGAGATCACCTTGCGCCTTTACGGTATACCAGAAAATACCTCCGCTGCCGTGGTGCCGTTTGACACGGTGGAGGGTGCGGTGGACACCGTAATCTGCACAATTCAATCAGGTGTCCCTATAGCCCGCATCGAATTATTGGATGATGTGCAAATAGACGCCATCAATAAATATTCCAATATGGAGTATCCGGTAAAACCCACCCTGTTCATGGAATTTCATGGCACCAATGCGGGAGTTGCGGAACAAGTGGAAATGGTCAAGGCCTTTGGCGAGGAATTCGGCGCCGGAGATTTCCAATGGTCCGATCGGTTGGAGGACCGCAACCGCCTGTGGCAAGCACGTCATGATGTAGCCTATGCCTGTAAGGCCATGCGGCCCGGCTGCGAGATTTGGGCCACGGACGTGTGTGTGCCAATTTCACGTCTGGCTGAATGTATCGCTGAAACTCGCAAGGACCTGCAAGGGGCCTCGGTCCCAGCGCCGATCTCCGGCCATGTTGGTGACGGGAATTTTCACTTGTGCTTCGTGCTTGACCCCAACGATCCGGCGGAATTTGCGGAGGCCGATGCCCTAAATGACCAGCTAATCCATCGCGCCCTGGCAATGGATGGCACCTGTACCGGAGAGCATGGTATAGGTTTAGGTAAGCGCAAATACCTGCGTGAGGAACATGGCGACGGCATCGAAGTCATGGCCGCTCTTAAGGCTGCTATCGACCCGGATAATATCATGAATCCGGGCAAAATTCTGCCGATCCAAAGTTAATAAGGCCCACCATAGCAATTAGCCCCCAATTTTTTTGAATTCTCGCCTGATCGACATTCGAAGAGTTTCTGGGATTTTGGCCTCTCCTCACGATGAAATTACGCAACCAGATATGCGGGCATGGAAAGCACTTGCAGAAATACTTTGCGGATGAGGTATTCACTATTGCCGTCGCTTCTTATAGGTCTACATCCTCGACAATAGTGACCACTTCGGGGTGCCAATTGAGGATTCCGGAGCCGATTTGCACTTCTTGGCTATGGCGGGCACTTAATTAATGGGTTTTGAATTTGACTATGCCATTGCGGGTAGGGACGTTTTTGGGATAACTGAGGCATGGATTCGGTAAGTGTCATTGGTGGTGGTGCCTGGGGCACGGCGCTGGCACAGATGCTGGCGGCGACGGGACGGCTTGCGAAGATTTGGGCCCGTGAGGCAGAGGTGGTTTCAGACATTAATGGTAACCATAGGAATGACATCTATTTGCCCGATGTTCCCTTAAACAAAAACTTAACGGCGACATCAGACTTAGCAGAATTGGCGACAACGGATGTCATACTCCTGGTGACACCAGCACAGTTTCTACGACCCGTTGCGAAAGAGTTAGCGGAACATCTAAAACCTGGCGTGCCGTGTGTTATTTGTGCCAAGGGTATTGAAAATGGCAGCCATGCCCTCATGAGCGAGGTACTAGCCGAAACCCTGCCGGACAACCCGGTAGCCGTTCTATCTGGACCGACCTTCGCCATTGAGGTGGCCAAAGGATTGCCTACTGCGGTGACGCTGGCATGCGCTGACGAGAATTTAGGCGCAAGGCTGGTCGAGACTATTGGCCAACCGCACTTCCGGCCTTATTGGACAGACGATGTTATCGGCACCCAGATTGGCGGCGCGGTGAAAAATGTTTTGGCCATCGCCTGCGGCATCGTCCAAGGACGTCGCATGGGGGAAAATGCCCGTGCCGCCCTGATGACCCGGGGGTTGGCGGAAGTAATGCGATATGGTGCCTTGCGGGGCGGGCGTCCGGAAACTTTGATGGGACTGTCGGGCTTGGGTGATCTAGCTCTGACTTGTAATTCTCTGCAATCCCGTAACATGTCCTTAGGCGCGGAACTGGGAAAAGGCCGCACAATGGCGGAGATTATGGCCGAACGCCAGTCAGTGGCGGAAGGTTCATTAACCGCTGGCGCTATCGTCGGTCATATAGGACCACTGGATGTTGAAATGCCCATTTGTTCTGCTGTCGACGCGATTCTAAACCAGTGTGCGAACCTGGATCAGACTATCCAGGCGCTGTTGCAACGGCCTTATCGAGCGGAACGCGGATAAATCACTAAGCAGTGTATTGTGGGAGAAATCATGAACTATTGGTTATTTAAATCAGAGCCAGGTGCTTGGAGTTGGGACGACCAGGTTAAGGAAGGCGAAAGGGGCGCGGAATGGGATGGCGTGCGCAACCATCAGGCCGGCAACAACATGAAGGCCATGAAGATCGGAGACAAGGGGTTCTTCTATCATTCGGTGAATGAAAAGCAGATTATGGGTATCGTCGAGGTTTGCAAGTTATGGTACCTGGACCCCTCCGATCCCAAGGGAAAGTTCGGCATGGTTGACGTGCGCGCGATAGAACCTTTTCCAAAGCCTGTCACTCTGGCGGACGTCAAAGCGGACGAACGCTTGATGGAGTTATCCCTGGTCACCAATTCCCGATTGTCGGTCCAACCGGTGGACACCAATAGTTGGAAAATCATCTGCCGCATGGGCGGTATTAAGGTTTAA
>CAZDQC010000037.1:0-21648 GCA_964507245.1 uncultured Rhodospirillaceae bacterium | reverse complement strand
TGAATTGGCGATTGGCCGTGGCAGAATTGGAATACATTTGCAACGACGGTGCACCCAAGGTTCTTGTCCACGGTATTGAATTTGCCTCGCAATGCCAGGAGATACAGAAACTTTGCGGCATTCCCCATCGCATCACGCTGAACAATGGTAATGACAGCGATTATGAAACCGGACTGGCTAGGGCCACCAGAGACTTGGATATTGTGCCCATGGACCTTCCCGATACCTGGACCATTATGTACACATCTGGCACCACGGGGCGGCCTAAGGGCGCTCGCATGACTTATCAGATGGCAGTTTTCAATTCGATGCACTGCGCGATGACCATGTCCTTAACTGAATCCTCAAAAAATATCGTTTTTTTACCTACTTTCCATACTGGTGGGCTAAACGTTTATGCCAACCCCACTTTCCATACTGGCGGCACCAACGTGGTGTTACGGGAATTTGATCCAAAGTATTTTCTGGAGCTGTTGTCGGACAAGGAATTGCATATAACCCATATGTTCGGAGTTCCCACGAATTTCTTGATGATAGCCAACGAACCGGGCTTCATCGAAGCAGATCTCTCGCATATTGAATGCCTTGGCATCGGCGGTGCCGCAGCCCCCCTTGCCTTGATTGAGGAATTCGGTAGGAAGCACATCAAGCTGCAGCAGGGTTGGGGTATGACCGAGACGGGCCCTCTGGGCCTCATGTTGTCGCCGGATCAGGCTCTCGCCAAGGTGGGTTCATCTGGTTTGCCGCCTATGTATGTCACCCTCGATATCTGGGACGAGGACGGCAATTCCGTGTCACGGGGCGAAAGCGGTGAATTGATGATCAAGGGCCCTACAGTCACACCAGGCTATTGGAATAAAGACGACCAACGAGACGAATTTTTCACCAATGGCTGGTTCCATACGGGTGATGTGACTCGCCAGGACGAGGACGGATATTATTACATCGTCGATCGCACAAAGGACATGTTCATCTCAGGCGGTGAGAACGTTTACCCCGTGGAGATAGAAAACGTGATCTATGAAATGGATGGCATTCTGGAGAATGCCGTAATTGGTGTGGCAGATGAAAAATGGGGTGAGGTCGGTCGGGCCTGCGTGGTCTTAAAAGGCGGCGCAAACCTAAACGAAGAGGCAGTAATCAGCCACTGCAACGACAAATTGGCCCGTTACAAGGTTCCCAAACAGGTGCGGTTCTTTGACGAACTGCCACACAACGCCACTGGAAAAGTACTAAAACACCAAATTCCTCGGGATTAATTTAGTTTGTGGAGGTCAAAGATTCGTATAGGCCATTTCGCAGCTAATATTCAGCATCAGCCTGGAATATGTCCAGGGCTTGGGCAAAAAAAATTATAGTGAATGATTGCTGACGAGAGCCGCAGACCACCTAATTATTACTGGCGACAAGCAGGCGGCCTTCGACACCGTGTTTTTTTATGAACCCACCGACTAGGCCATTGCCAATTGCCTCGGTCACGAAATTCTGCAGGAATGCTGCGGAAGAAAAATTTCTAATTTGGGTTCCGATAGCCTGCTGCACGGTTGTATAGCGACCATCCAAAATCACCGCGTGAGGCAGCTTCTTGACGTCCTCATTCAGTGCCGGGCGTAGGCCGGCTAGGGCGTCTAGTTTTTCTCCTTTGTATAGCTCTAGGGCTCCACCTAGGCCTTTCGCCCGGACAAGTTCGGCATGTCGTAGAGTGCGGGTGAGGTAGAGGTCGTAGGCGCTGCGCTCCGATACAGCAATTCTTATGCCGGGATGGTCTACATCAGCGATCGTCTTCAAGGTGGAACCGTCCGGCACCAAATATGTTGCCTCTATTTCTACATAGGCAGATGTGAAGGCGATGGTCTCCGCACGAGCTGGTTCGGCAGCGATCAACCCGATGTCATAGACATCCTCACCGATGGCATCGGCCAGGGCACCGGGTGAGGGGAAGGGAACATATTTGATCACAACATCCAAACGATCGGCGATAGCCCGCGCCATATCGGGCGAGACCCCAAGCGGATCACCATTGGATGCTTTCCCTGTGACTAGAAGCGGGTTCGATAGGTTGATCCCCGCACGCAGTACTCCGTTGCGAGCAAGTTCTGCTTTGGCGGCTTCTGACATTATCTTGGCCACGCTCTCAACGCACAAAGACCGCCGTCCACAGGAAGCATGATGCCAGTGACCCAGCGGGCCTCGTCCGAGGCAAGATAGACCGCGGCCCAGCCTACGTCCCAACCGGTGCCCTCAGTTTGCATGGGTACCATTTCGATGCGTCGTTGACGGTATTCCTCGCCGTAGTGGGCTACAAGCGGTGTCGAGACTGATCCGATGATGATGCAGTTGCAGCGTATACCTTCTGTGGCGTAATCGGCGGCGGTGGACAGAGTCAAACCGTGAGTAGCAGATTTCATGCTCGCGTAAGCCGCAGCACCCGGACTTCCCATTAAACCGACCGCGCCAGCGATGGAGGAAACATTAATGATAGAACCGCCGCCGGACTCCCGCATTAGCGGCACCACGACACGGCTGCATTTCATGGCCGAGGTAATATTGGTCTTAACTAGGGTCTCCCATGTTTCGTCAGTGACATCCTCCACCCGGTTTGGCCCAGCGCCCGCGCCGCCTCCTACATTGTTGCACAGAATATCCAAACGGCCATGACGCAACATGACCGCTTCGGCCATGGCCGCCACATCATCAGTCTTGGTTACATCTGCGGCAAAAGCTGAGGCTTCGCCACCCTCTCCGGCAATCCTCTCAGCCAGGCACTCAGCCCGTTCGGCAGAGCGGTTGACTAATAGAACCTTAGCGCCCTCCCGTGCCATTAGTATAGCCATGGCAGTTCCATTGCCGATGCCTTCACCCCGCGGCGCTGCACCGGTAACAATTGCCACCTTGCCGTCCAAACGTCCCATCAGAGGTACTCCTTATTCCTCTGGATAGCGCCACGGTGTTTCTGATTGTTCCGCGCCCTCGTCCAGGGTCCATTGCGGCAAGGAGATGCCCTCGCCCACGTCTGTGAAAACCATGCGCACGCGGCTGCCGATGCCGACGCTAGCCACCATCTCGGGTGGAGCGAGGGTTCCGTCGGGTATAACCAAATTTCCAATGATACGCAGTGCCTCATGTTCTGTCGGTTGACCTTTTTGCGTATCCAGGTCCACCAACAATACCATGTAGGGGACGTATGATTTAAAGGCTGGTTGAATGGCGTGATGAATCTCCGTGTAACTATGCACCGTGCCCTTGCCTTCCACCTTTATCCAGGTGGCTCTGGAACTACCGCACCAGGAGCAACCTTCGCTAACCGGATAGCGGATCAGGCCGCAATCATCACACTTCTGCAAATGGAACTGGTGATTTGTGCAATGTAGAAAATAGGTCAAGTTGGCGTGGTCTAAGTGATCAATTTGTAGGGTCATGCCCAGATATTCGTTGACGATGGTTTCTGACATTATCTTTACCTTACCTATACGCCACGCCGCATGACTAAGGCCGAACCTGTGCCCGGCGTCGCCCAGCCTAAATTGGCGCTGATTTCCACGTCCCTGACCTGGCGGCAGCCTCCTTCGGAGTAGTCATAGGTGTGCTGCCGTTTGCCATCAGTGCCAATGGGGCAACTATCGTCCGCTTCGTGACGCAATTGGCGGACGTTTTCAACCACCATGGCAATGCCGTGAGTGTAACCTTCGCACAAATGTCCTCCGGAAGTATTGTTGGGCCTGCGTCCCCCCAGGAAAGTAGTGCCGTTGGAGACATAATCACCACCCTCCCCCTTCTTGCAGAAGCCATAATCTTCCAACTGCAACATAGTAGTGAAGGTAAAGGCGTCGTAAGAGCCGGTAACATCCACTTCTTCCGGCCCCAGGCCAGCGTTGCGCCACAGGCGAGGACCGGCGTAATAACCCGCTACGGTAGAGATCGGACCCGCTTCGTAATAAAGATCTGCGCGTGGCTTCGACACTCGCCCCACCACGCCTCGGATCAGGGCGGGAATTTGACGCATATCCTTGGCCCGCCCGATTGAAGTGACAATGATGGCTGTGGCGTTATCTGTCTCCACGCAGCAATCCAACAGGTGTAGTGGCTTGCAGATCATTCGGCTATTGATTACGTCCTCAACCGTGACCCGCTGTTTGTAATAGGCTTTTGGGTTATTGGAAGCATGGTGGCTGTGCGCTACCTTCACATGGGCCACCTGTTCCGGCGAAGTGCCATAGTCGTGCATATGACGCATAAACGCCGGGGCAAATTTTTGTCCCGCGCTTTGCCAGCCGTAACTGCGTTCATGCAGAAATTCGTTGACTACAGGGGCTGCAGCACGGGCGCCGGTGCCACCAATGCGGGTCTGGCTGTGTCCGTTCATAGAGCGGAATATGGCCACGGTTTGGCACATACCTGCCTCAATCACGCCCATAGCGATACCGACCAATGCCTCGGTAGACGAACCACCGCCATTCACGTCCATGAAAAAATTCAAACGGATACCCAGATCGGCGGAAACAAATGTGGATAAGGTGGAATCGCCACCTGAGTAGCTCAACATGCCATCCACCTCACCCGCGTCTAAACCTGCATCAACCATGGCGTTGCGTACGGCTGTGACTGCCATGGCACGGGTTGTAGTGTTGGAACCGCGTAAATACTCAGTCTCTCCCACGCCAACGACGGCGTATTTTTCCCGCAGCGATGCACCCAGTTCAGGATCCAGTTGATCAATCTGCGCCATATGCGTTCCTCTCACTCTTTGATTTCTACTGCTATTGTCGCCCGTCATGACGCTTCCGTCTACGAACGAAGTCGCATCGAAAGCAAAATCATCAAGAAGCAGATACCGCTTAGCAAATAGAGCCCAGTCGAGAACCCTCCCGTCAGATCAGACAGACCACCCAGGGTCAACGGCCCCAATATACCGCCGATCTCCGCAGCGGAAAAGAACATGCCCCCCGCTGTACCTGCATGACGGCTGCCCACACCAGTGGTCTCCACGAGGGACAGCATCATTACTGTCATCATGGACCCCCTGGCGATACCCTGCAAAATCAAGCCTGCGGTTAGCGGCAGTTGATTTCCTGCAAATTGCAACAGAAATGCTGCCAGACCGGCAGCGAACACAAGGGTCATCATGATAGCCCGCCGTCTTCCTGGCGTGGCCAGGCGGGGAATTAACAAGGAACTAGCCACACCAATGGCCGTGGGAATTGCAGCCCAAAAGCCTGCCTCGGCCGCAGTCATACCGCTTCGACGCAATATCTCCGGCAGCCAGTTGTTCAGACCATGATTGAAGAAGAATGCGCCGACGGCCATGATCAACGTCAAACGCACGGCAGGAATTTTCAGCAAATCCAGGAACACGGCCGCTTGTCGCTGCGCGCCGTCTGTCACCGCTTTGCCCTGCAATTTAATCGCCGCCGGGTGGCTGGACAGAGCGAGCCAAATCACGCCAATCGCAAAGCTTATTCCCGCGTATAGGAACAGAACATGGCGCCAATTACCGTCCATGGCAGGCATGGCGACGCTATTAGTCAAGGCGAGGGCGCAGATCCCACCCAAGGCAGGACCGGTGATATAAATACCCATGGCTAGTCCGCGACTGGATCCCGCGAACCACAAGCTGACTAATTTGGGCGCGCCAATGGAGATAAGAGGCCCTCCAATTCCAAAAAGAGCGACTGCGAAAAACAGGCCAATTTCGTTGTCGGCAAACCCACGGGCCATGGCCGACAAGGCTATAATTCCAGCCGAAGCAAATAGAGATGTACGCGGGCCGGCACGGTCTAAAAACACTCCACAGGGCATGGCGGATACGATATAGACCAGCGGCCAAGCGCCCAGGATCAATCCCATGACACCATCGCTTAAGCCCAGATCAGTTCGGATTACCCCCACCAAGGGCGCCATAGCCACCTGGGTCAAGCCAAAGGCGAAATATACGAGCCAGACACCGAATAACAGAACCCAGCGATATGAACTCCTCTCGCCCTCGTTCATGTGGCGCCGTTCATGTACAAAAGCCGCTGTTGAGTGATCTCGGCCGGATTGGTGAAAACCTGCGAAGTTCTTTCGTGATTTACCCAGATCCCGGCCATGAAGATGGGACGGATAGGCTGCAACTTGATCTCTGGCGTTTCGGTCAGATTGTGTCTCAGCTTATCCGACTGAGTGCGGCTGACATACTCAGCTTCTATGTCTCTTACTGTATGCTGCGGCCGTTCCTGCATCTGCTATGGTCAAGACTTCGTTTAAAAACCGTCGACTTGCTGGAATTTTTCGAGATGCGTTCTACGGTGATAAAAGGTATTAGACATCATCCGATATGCGCGTTATCGATGCTATCGGTCGATAACACCACTCCAAGAACAGGGATATATCGGTCCAGAACGAATTCATCCATGGTGGCTTCCGGCGCCGGTCTTATTCGTATGAGCGGGCATCCTCAATCGCTAGACCGTCGTCGGGTAGACTGTCAGCCTCCACTAATTCTGCTGACCCACGTAACTTTAATACTGCCTGAATAGAGTCCTCGATCGCTTTGACCAACGACGGGTCGGCGCCCGGTGCAGCCACCTTCAAAGTCATCATGTCATTGTTCTTCTCAGAGAAGATCATTAGACGCGCCTTAATAATTTCCGGATGACGGCCGACGATTTGCATGACGCCAGATGGGTGTACGAACATGCCTTTGAACTTGGTGGATTGATCGGCTCGGCCCATCCAGCCACGAATACGCATGTTTGTGCGGCCGCAGGGACTGGCACCTGGGAGAATAGCGGAGAGATCCCCTGTAGCAAATCGGATTAATGGATAGGTAGGGTTCAGAGTGGTCACCACGACTTCGCCCACCTCACCTTCCGGTACAGGTTTGGTGCCCAAGGGCTCAACAATTTCCAAAATCACACCCTCGTCGATGACCATGCCGTCGATAGCGTTAGTTTCATATGCCACGCTGCCCAGATCGGCAGTGCCATACCCCTGAAGAACAGAGACACCTAGA
Source organism: uncultured Rhodospirillaceae bacterium (assembly GCA_964507245.1). Taxonomy (GTDB): domain Bacteria; phylum Pseudomonadota; class Alphaproteobacteria. The sequence continues at coordinate 14,657 of CAZDQC010000037.1, read as the reverse complement.
TCGGACAACTCCTGACGCAAGCTTGGTGGCAGGGCCTCTGCGCCCACAAGGCCGTATTTTAGTTTGGAGAGATCGTGGCCCAGTTCCCTGGCCTTTGTCAGCACAATGCGCAAAAACGATGGTGTGCCGATAAAAAAATCCGGCTTCAGGTCAGCCATCAACTGGATTTGAATTTCAGTGTTTCCTACACCGCCCGGCACAACAGGGCAGCCAATCGCGCGGCAACCGCTTTCTACCAACATACCGGCCGGTGTCAGGTGATAGGAGAATGTGTTGTAAACGATATGGCCTGGTCGTACCCCGGCAGCCCACAAGGCGCGGGCATAGCGCCAATAGTCCTTTCTTGGCGAATCAGGTTCGTAAATACCGCCCGGCGAAGAAAATATGTGCGATAGTTCCGATAGCGGGACAGTATTGATGCCACCAAGAGGTGGCGTTTTCTTCTGCAGAACCGCCAGGTCCGACTTTCGCGTTGTCGGCAGTCCGGCTAAGGCTTCGCGGCTGTTAATCGATCCTGGGTCCAGGTCTGCGAAGGCCTCAGCGTAGTGGGGTGCATTTGTCTTGGCATGGGCCAGTTGCGCCGAAAGCTCGGTCATCAACTGCTCTTCCCGCTGCGACGGGTCACGGACTTCTAGGTCATCAAAATATTCGTCAGCGCCGCTCATGGCATGCCCTTTTCAACTTCACAAAATACTAAGGGCGCGGCGCTAGGTAAAATTTTAACCAAGCCAGCGCTTGCGCCGGCGGTAGGTCTTAACATCTCGGAAACTCTTTTTCTCCCCACTGGAGATACCTAGATAAAATTCCTTAATATCTGCATTTTCCTTTAGCGAATTAGCATCGCCCTCTAAAACAATAGAGCCGTTCTCAAGGACATAGCCAACTTTGGCAATGTCCAACGCCAGGGCGGCGTTCTGTTCAACAATTAGGAAAGTCTTCTTTTCCTCTTCATTGAGGCGCTTAATAATGGCTAGGATTTCCTCGATGATCATAGGCGCCAGTCCCAAGGATGGCTCGTCCAACATCACCAATTTGGGATCTGACATCAGGGCTCGACCGATGGCTAGCATCTGCTGCTCACCACCAGAAAAATAGCCGGCCCGAACGTCTCGCCGATCGTAAAGGCGGGGGAAATACTGATAAACTAATTCCAAATTCCGCTTCATCACCGGCTTTGAGACGATATGGCCGCCAGCGATCAGATTTTCTTCGCCAGTCAGGTTCTCAAACACCCGGCGACCCTCGAACACCTGCACAATCCCCATTTCCACCGCTTCATGGGCTTGCAGGTGGTCAATCCGTTTACCGTCGAATTCGATGGTGCCCCGGGTCACCTCGCCGCGTTCAGCCTTTAGCTGCCCCGATATCGCCTTCAAGGTGGTAGACTTGCCCGCACCATTAGCGCCCAAGACGGTGGTGATAGCTCCATCCTCGACCTCGATGGAGATGCCTCGCAATACCAGGATGACACCATCATAAATGACTTCGACATTGTTGAGTATGAGCACGACGCTCCCCAATACAGACAAATTAAATACAAAAAGAAAATGGCCGGCTGGTCCGGCCCAAAAATGGCCTGACCAGCCGGAAGTATTATTTTGACTTAGTGAGCTGCGACCATTTCCATGACCGTTTCACGATAGCCGTGCATCCATTTCGAGATCGGCACGAAAGCCTCACCCTTTACTTGGAAGACTTGCACCCAGCCGCCACCCTCATGATCTTCGGAAGTGACCTTTAAAGGCGGTAAGATGCCGCCCAAGGAGAAGTTACTGATGTTTTCAAAACCCTTTTGAACATCAGCACCGGTAACGTCGGCACTGCCACCCTTGGCCTTGACAGCATTTTCCACTGCCTTAAGAGCAATAGCGGCCCACATCAAACCACGGTTGTAGTACACCGTCGAATCCATTTCCTTCGGCGGAGATTTACCTTCGGATTTGTACAATGCCTTGATGTCGCGCAGCACTTGGTAGTCGGAACCAGCACCAGACATCTGCAGGACGTAATAGCCCTGGGCCTTGTGCCAACCGCCAGCGCCCATGATATTGGACTCGCCAGCTGCCCATACAAAACCGATCATTTTGTTCAACGGATAACCCTGACGGGTGAATTCGTTAATTGACACAGAAGGAGCCTTGCCAAAGGTGTGGTTGAGAACAAAATCCGCTCGGAAGCGGCGGGCGATATCTTGCACCTGCACTTTCATTTCCACACCTGGCGGAGGAATAGCGAACTCCTTTAGTGTGAAGCCTTCCATATCCCGCAATTTGTGCAAGATGGGAATGGGCTCGCGGCCGGCAGGGTTATCGTAATAGATGTAAGCAATTTTCTTGCCCTTCAATACGCCACCCAATTGCTCTTTGGCAAATTGAACAGCCGCTGCACCCTGAGACCAATACGTGGCCGCGATGGGAAACAGATAGGGGTATTTTTTGCCGTTAGCTGCTGCCGCGGTACCGAATCCCGGGCTAGTACCAGGGATCTTGTCTTCGTGCAGCAATGGTGTCAAAGCCTGCGTGTGCGGCGTGCCATAAATGGCTACGACCACCGCGCCGCCCTTCTTCATGCGCTGATAAGCTTCCATGCCTGGCGGAACTTTATATTCGTGATCAATTTCCATCACTTTGATGGTGTGACCGCCGATGCCGCCTCTGCTGTTCACCAGCTTGACGTAGTCATGGTAGCCAGGACACAGGAACGTGCCGACGGTTTGCGTCGGGCCGGTCCTGTCGCACTGCAGGCCGACAACGATTTCGCCAGCCGTTACTGTATTGATCTGAAAAGAGGCGGCCGCAACTACAGTCGCCGCCATCAGACCGAGTCTTAAATGTCTCATGCCTTAGTCTCCCCTGTTAAGTGCCGCCGTTCTATTCGACGACGGTGAAATACCCTAAACCCTAATAGGAAAAGGGCCAAACCCGGAAGTAGTTCCGGATATTCTGCCAAAGTTTATTCAATCCCTCAGGTTCCACAACCAAGAAAAAGATGATCAAGCCGCCAAAGATGATCAGACGCATCTGCGCGATCACCTGCGCCAAGTAAACCCCGTCAACGAAATAAACGCCTACGGTTTCCATAAATACGCGCACGCCGAACGGCAGTAATGTGATGAAGACTGCGCCAAATACCGATCCCAAAACCGAGCCCAATCCACCAATGATACACATCGCCAAATAATCAATCGATATCGGCAGTTGGAAGGCTTCATAATTGGCAATACCGTAATAGTAGGTCGCCATTACGCCCGCGACACCCGCATAGAAGGAAGAAATTGCGAAAGCCAAAAGTTTATAACGGTAGACATTGATACCGATAATTTCAGCCGCAATTTCCTGGTCGCGAATTGCGATGAAGGCCCGGCCGATACGGCTGCGCACCAAATTCAGGGTCGCTAAAATCGCAATTACTGAAATCGGCATCAGAAAGAAGTACATTTCCGTTTGTGTTTCTAAAACCTCGCCAAATATTTCCGGCCGGGGCATCTCGATGGAAGCTTGAATTCCACCGGAGATGATGGGTGTATGGTTCAGCGTCCATTCGATAATGAATTGCGCCGCCAGAGTGGCAATGGCTAAATATAGCCCCTTTACTCGCAACGCCGGCAAACCGACAAATAGACCAATCAGGGCTGCCACAACGCCACCCGCCGGTATGGTCAGCCAGAACGGAAAATGAAAATGCACGGCGAAATTTGCTGCCGTATAGGCACCGACGGACATGAAGGCTGCATGGCCTATTGATATCTGACCGCAATAGCCTAATAAAATATTCAAACCTAGGGCGCCTACTACCGCTATGGCCGCTAAATTGACTAGCGTCAGGTAGTATTCATCGAAGAACAACGGGAAAATAACGAAGAATAATACAGCAAAGCCTGCGATCGCTGTCTTTGCAATAGGCAGCGGATAAAGTCCCATATCGGACTGGTAGGTCGTTTTGAAGTAGCCGCTCTCGCGATGAAACATGACGAAAAATATCTCCGAGATTAGATACGTTCAATAATGGGTTTGCCGAAGATGCCGTATGGCCGCACCATCAGCACCAGGATCATCAGGACATAGGGCGTGAAATCTTTGGTCCCACCGCCCACATAGGGGTCGACATATCCAGCGGAAATAGCTTCCGCCACACCCACCACGATACCGCCAATAATAACCCCAAGGATAGAATCGAGGCCGCCCAGGATCACCACTGGGAAAACTTTCAGGCCCAACGCCGCCAATTGCGTATCGACACCGATTGCATTCCCCCAGACCAATCCGCCCAGTAGGGCAACAAAGCCGGCCAGCATCCAGGCCAAGACGAAATAACGTTCTACATTAATGCCCATAGCCATGGAGACTTGGTGGCTGTCCGCGACGGCGCGCATGGCGACGCCCTTACGGCTTTTCATAAAGAGCCAGCCAAAGACGGCCATGAAGCCAATGGAGATTACCCCGCCTAGGACATCGATGGGCGCCATAAAGAAGGGCCCCCAAATGATCGGCGCATCCGCGATAGGCAATGGAATGGGTCGTGTTTCAGCTCCGAACACCAGCGGACCCAGTCCACGGAACATCAGGGCCAAACCAATGGTCGCCATGATGATGGCAACGATTGGGCGGCCGATCATCGGTCGCAGCACAACGCGCTCCAGTCCCCAGTTGAAAACCAGCATGAACACCAGGCCTGTGGCGATGCCGGCCCACAAAGGGAAGCCGTACAACTTCATCACACCGGCCACGATAATTGCGGCGATCATGCAAAATTCGCCCTGGGCGAAATTGATGGCGTCAGTAGACTTATAGATCAGGACAAAGCCAACAGCGACCAAGGCGTACATGAGGCCGGTCAGGACACCGTTGGTCACCAATTCGATAAAAAATTGCCACTCCATGTGGGCTCTCCTCGGGCGCTTAGGCCGCTTCCTGTATCGCCATATGGGCGTCAACGAAGGATTCGCTTCCGTCCTCAAATGTTACTGCTAGCCGCAATTCCACATCCTTGGCACCACCGTAAAAGGCCTCGATAACAGCACCATATTTTTCGGCAATGAAACCGCGACGCAATTTTCGAGTACGGGTAATTTCGTTATCGTCAGCATCCAAGTCCTTGGTCAAAAGAAGGAATCGCTTGATCCGAGATACGTCTGGCATGCCCTGATTAATTTTGCGAATTTCCTCTGCAATCAAGTCTATAACTTCAGATTTTTGACTTAAATCCATGTAGTTGGTGTAGGCCAAGGCATGCTCCTCCGCCCATTTTCCAACATTCTCTAAATCAATGGCGATCATGGCCGAAATGAAAGGATGTCCATCACCAAACGAAACGGCTTCATTGATGTAAGGACTGAATTTCAATTTCAACTCTACGAACTGCGGGGCATAGGGTGTACCGTCTTGCAATTTTCCAACATCTTTTGCCCGGTCGATGATAACCAGATGGCCACTTTCATTAATAAGGCCGGCATCGCCTGTACGATACCAACCATCATCCGTCATTACTTCTGCGGTTTTATCCTTCTCGCGATAATAGCCCGCAAAAACACTGCTGCTCTTGATCTGGACTTCCTTTGAGTTCTCTTCGATGCGAATTTCGACACCAGCAGTAGGCCGGCCAGCCGTGTCGGCAGTTGCCTCGTCGTCGGGCTGCAGGGTGACTAGGCCGCCGACTTCCGTCATGCCGTAGCCTTGTTTTAGGTTTATGCCCATGCCCCGGAAAAAACGGAATGTGTCCGGCCCCATAGGTGCACCGCCGCTATAACACCATCGGGCACGTCGCAATCCCAATTGGTCCCGAACTGGGCCGAAGACAAGGATCTCGCCGATCTTGGACCGAAAACCTAAGCCGCCGGGTGTCGCCTTGTTTTCGTATTTTAGATCCTCGATCCGGCGGGCCACTTCACAAAAATAATCATAAACCTTGCGTTTCATGGGCGAAGCGCTGACGCCCTTTAATTGAAGGTTCGACAACATACGTTCCCAAATAGCCGGAGGTGCGATGATGCCCGTGGGCCCCAATTCCCGCAAGTCCCGCTCCACAGTGTCTGGGTTTTCCGGACAGTTGCAGGTTGACCCCACCAGCATGGATAGGACCGGGCCATAAGCCGTGTCGCCTACCCACGCCATGGGTAAGTAAGAAAGGAAATCGTCGTCTGGCCGAATGCCCTCAGCATCCACAAATCTGCGAGCATTGGCCAAAAGTTGTTCATGGCTTAGCATGACACCCTTAGGATTTCCTGTGGTGCCGGATGTATAGCACATCAAGGCAATGTCGGCCCCGGTGGTCTTGCCGACCTCGTCATCAAAGTAACTGTTATTAGAAGCCGCAGAAGTCTGCCCCGCCTGACTTACCTCATCATAGGATTTCAAAACGGCATTATCATAATCCGTCATGCCGCGGGGGTCGCAGTAGATCAGGTATTCCAACCCCGGTAGTTCATCTTTTATTGATAGAATTTTATCCACCTGCTCCTGATCTTCGGCTACAATTACCTTGGCTTCAGAATGGCGCAGGACGTAAGCTAGTTCCTTGGCAATGGCGTCCTGATAGACTGGTACGGCCGTACCGCCGATGCTTTGCGCGGCCACCTGGGCCCAATATAATTTGGGCAGATTGTTGCCAATAATTCCTAACTTATCTCCGCGCGTAAAATCCAGCGAAGCGATGCCTAGGGCAAAATCCCGCACTTCTTGAGCGTATTGAGACCAGGTATGAGTTTTCCAAATTCCCAGGTATTTTTCCCGCATCGCCGGTTGATCGCCCATTTCCCGGGCGTTGCGCAGCATATATTCCGGAAGGGTGGAGAGTTCGGCCATGGTTTATGCCACCTCCTTATGATCCGACGTGCCCAAATAGGCCTCGATTACCTTGGGATCGGCACGGACTTCATCCGGCGTGCCTTGCGAAATTTTCGCACCCATATCCAGCACGGCCACATGGTCAGAAATATCCATCACCACACCCATATCATGCTCGATTAAGGTGATGGTAGTACCCCATTCCTGGTTAACGTCCAGGACGTAGCGAACCATATCTTCCTTTTCTTCCTGGTTCATACCGGCCATTGGCTCGTCGAGCAGCAACAGACGCGGTTCTGCGGCTAGGGCGCGGCCTAGTTCAACTCGTTTTTGCAGACCATAGGGCAAGGACCCGGCGAGGCTTTTGCGCAAATCCGTCAAATTCAAGAAGTCGATGATTTCTTCCACCTGCTCTCGATGCCTAACTTCTTCACGTTGGGCTGGGCCCCAATACAAAAAGGCTGACAATACACCGGTTTTCATCAAGACGTGACGCCCCAGCATCATGTTCTCCAGCACCGTCATGCCCCGGAACAAGGCAATATTCTGAAAGGTCCGGGCAATCCCCAGTTTGGCGATATCCGCCGGCGGGGTGTTGCTGATGTCTTTGTCTTCAAAGACGATGCTGCCTTCATCGGGGTGATAGAAACCAGAAATCATATTCAGCAAGGTCGTTTTGCCGGCACCGTTGGGCCCGATGACGGCTAGAATTTCGCCTTCCCGCACTTCGGTGGAGACGTCCGTCACCGCGCGCACGCCGCCAAAATTTTTCGCCACGCCTTTGATAGTTAATTTGTTGCCCCCGCCGGAGCCTTGTGCCTCGGTCATGCCGCCGCCTTCCACATCATGATTTTGGAAATCCTGGCGTCATTCCGCACAGGCTGGAACAAATTGCTACTGATTTTTTCGACCGGCATGGTCTGCAATCTGAACACAAATTTAAACATCATACGGGAAATCCACACTGCCCCACCCTGTACTAATATCATACCAAGTAAACCAGACTCCACGCCATTAACCGGCTTATCAGAGCATGCATTGGCATAATCGGCCCGTAGTAAAGCCGCAGAAGTTGGTCCGGTCAAGGGGCCATTAGTTCAAATTTAACCTTGACGTGTGGGCATTTGCATGACTATCACCTAGAGGCGCGCGCCCAAACCGCCATCAATGGTCCGCACTACACCAAGTATGTAGCTGGACCGATCGGAGGCAGCGAAAACTGCTAGATCATAGCATTCCTTGGGTTTCGCGGCCCGCCATCATGGACCACTTCATACCGTAGCTATTGATGATCCGTTCAATCTATTCTCGCGGCGGTCCCAGTTTGTGTTATGCCACAAGTAATGAGGAGACAGGCCATATGACCTCCATCGGCAATGACAGTCTTAACACCCGGCGCACCCTTAGCGTTGACGGCAAGGACTACGAATACTTTTCCCTACCAGCCGCCGCGGAGGCTGGATTAGGCGATTTATCCCGTCTTCCTTATTCCTTGAAGGTTCTTTTGGAAAACCTGTTGCGACATGAAGATGGTCGAAGTGTTACCACAGATGATGTCAAGGCAATTGCCACTTGGCTGAAAAGCCAGTGCTCGGATCATGAGATTGCCTATCGCCCAGCTCGCGTTTTGATGCAGGATTTCACAGGTGTGCCGGCAGTGGTAGACTTGGCCGCAATGCGCGAGGCCGTGGTCAACATGGGCGGCAATCCCGAGCGCATTAATCCTCTGTCCCCCGTGGATTTAGTGATCGACCATTCTGTGATGGTGGATCATGCAGGCACCCAGGAAGCCATGGCCAAGAATATAGAGCTGGAATTCCAGCGTAACGGCGAACGTTATGCTTTCCTACGCTGGGGTTCCCAGGCCTTCGATAACTTCCGCGTCGTTCCCCCCGGCACGGGCATCTGCCATCAGGTTAATGTGGAATACCTATCCCGGGTCGTCTGGACATCGGAGAACGGCGGCAAAACCATCGCCTATCCCGATACGCTTGTGGGCACCGACAGTCACACCACCATGGTCAACGGCCTAGCAGTACTTGGTTGGGGCGTAGGTGGCATCGAGGCGGAAGCGGCCATGCTGGGACAGCCTATCTCCATGTTGATTCCCGAAGTGGTTGGCATGAAGTTGACGGGTAAACTGCCGGCTGGCACCACGGCAACAGATCTGGTTTTAACGGTGACAGAAATGCTGCGGGCGCATGGTGTGGTAGGCAAATTTGTCGAATTTTATGGCCCCGGCCTCGACAATCTTCCACTGACCGACCGAGCTACGATCGCCAACATGGCACCGGAATACGGCGCCACCTGCGGTTTCTTCCCAGTGGATAAAGAAACCTTGCGATATCTTGAGTTTACCTCCCGCAAATCCGACCAGATTGAACTGGTTGAAGCCTATGCCAAGGCCCAAGGTATGTGGCGAGACAGCGATAGCCCCGACCCGGTGTTCACCGCAACCTTGGATCTGGATATGAACACTGTTGTCCCCTGCATTTCAGGTCCGACCCAGCCCAACGACCGGGTCGATTTGGATAAGGCCAAATCATCATTCTACGAAGTCCTGCCTGGTTTGATGGCCGGTGCCGATACGGAAAAATCAATCCCAGTTACCGGCGCGGATTACGCCCTGCGCAGCGGCGACGTGGTAATCGCTGCTATCACTTCGTGCACCAATACCTCCAACCCCTCGGTATTAGTGGCGGCAGGTTTGGTGGCACAAAAAGCACTGGAAAAGGGCCTGCAAAAGAAGCCATGGGTCAAATCATCCCTGGCACCAGGCAGCCAGGTGGTTGCCGACTATCTGCAATCCGCCGGTTTGCAAGGCCCTTTGGACGCGCTGGGTTTCAATGTGGTTGGCTTTGGTTGCACAACTTGCATCGGCAACTCGGGGCCATTGGACGAACCGATCTCGGACGCCATCACTAAGGGCGACTTGGTCGCCACCGCAGTCTTGTCCGGCAACCGAAACTTCGAGGGACGGATCAGTCCCTTTGTCCGGGCTAACTATCTCGCCTCACCGCCGCTGGTCGTGGCCTATGCTCTGGCCGGCAGTCTTAATTGCGACATCACCACCGAGCCCCTGGGTGAGGGCAGTGACGGTGAGCCGGTTTTTTTGAAGGATATCTGGCCGACCCAACAAGAAGTGGCTGATACTGTGGCCAAAGCCCTGACCCCGGAAATGTTTGGCAGCCGATATAGCGATGTCTTCACAGGACCTCCTGAATGGCAGGCGGTCGAAGCCAACAAAACGCTGACCTATGATTGGGACGCGGTGTCTACCTATGTCCAGCATCCGCCCTATTTCGAGGGCATGGCGCCTGATGCGGGCGCGGCGGTCGATCTTTTGGCGGCACGGGAACTGGCCATGCTGGGCGATAGCGTCACGACGGACCATATCTCGCCCGCCGGTTCTATCGCTGCCGACAGTCCAGCCGCCAGCTATCTCAACGAGCGTCAGGTGCCGACGCGGGAGTTCAACTCTTACGGTTCTAGGCGGGGCAATCATGAGGTGATGATGCGTGGCACCTTTGCTAATGTTCGCATCCGCAACGAGATGGCCCCCGGCACAGAAGGAGGGGTGACTAAGCACCAGCCCAGCGGCGATCAAATGTCCATTTACGACGCGGCCATGCGTTATCAACGAGAGAGCGTCCCGTTGGTTATCGTCGCTGGCAAGGAATACGGCACCGGTTCTTCCCGGGATTGGGCTGCCAAGGGTACGCAATTACTGGGAGTTAAAGCAGTGATTGTGGAAAGTTTTGAACGCATTCACCGCTCCAACCTAGTGGGAATGGGTGTGCTGCCACTTCAATTCAAGGATGGTGAAGATCGCCAGTCCCTCGACTTGGAGGGCACCGAAACCTTTGATATAACAGGTATTTCTGACGGCATCACACCGCGCCAGGACGTTTCCTGCACCATTCACTATGCGGATGGTAGTAGCAAGGACATCACCCTGTTGTGCCGTATCGATACTTTGGACGAGGTGGAATACCATCGCCACGGTGGTATTCTTCAGTACGTCCTGCGAAACCTATTGAAAGCTGCGGCATAACCCAATAATTGGTTGCTGGGTACAACACCAAATTTTGATTTTGCAGTGATGGCGCAGAACATTAAGTTTCCATATATGAAATATTTGATTTTCGATAGCCGGTACGCGACCAGTCCGGGTGGTGCCACATCATCACCCGAGTACCAAAATCATGTTTCAGACAGGAATTTAGGAAGACGCCCTTATCAACATAGGAAATCAGGGCGACGACATTTCCAAATTACAAGAACAATTCCATCATATCCTTCTAAGACGCAAGCTAAGCCAGGCTTCAGAGGGTAAGCTCTCCGTCAATCATAGGTCAGTTGCTTTTGGTTTAGCCACCGTTCGCTGCAGAGGCGACAGTAGCCAGAAATATTTTAAAGACCTGAGACTGGCTTTCGCGCAGATCGGATTCCACCTGCGCGAAATTTTCCGCACCGGCTAATTTTTGTACCGTGTTTGCAAGGCCTCTGGGTGCCTGGGATGGATCTAAATTGCCAACTACGGCGACTCGGAAAAGAGCTGTGAGGTTCCGGTAAAGGGCGGATGCGCCAATCAAAACGTCCGCTGTTTCCTGATCCAAATATCCTAGTCGGGCGCAGTTCGCCAGAGCCTCGCAGGTATTAGGGGACAGCACGCCCCCGTCATCTGCGCCATGTGCCAGTTGCATGAACTGGGCGATAAATTCGATATCCAATAACCCGCCCCGGACAAACTTCATGTTCCAGGGATCCGCGTCGCTGGCACCCCCTTGTTTCACGATCCGCTGCCGCATGGTCATCACGTCGTCTGCCACGGCACGACGATCACGGGGCCGCCGTAAAATTTCGGCAATGGTTTCGTCAACACGTTGTGCCAGATGCTCTTCGCCGGCAATCACCCGGCCGCGGGTCAAAGCCATGTGCTCCCACGTCCAGGCCTCTTTTTGCTGGTACTCGCTGAAGCCGTCGAAGCGGGTCGCTACGGGACCGGAATTTCCAGATGGTCGCAGGCGCATATCCACTTCATATAGTTTCCCTTCGGCTGTGGGCACGGTAATAGAATTTATAAAACGTTGACTGAGGCGGGAAAAATATTGCTGTGCCGGCAACGGCCGCTTGCTATTCGATACGGCATTAACGCCGGGGTAGTCGTAGATAAATATCAAGTCGAGATCCGATTCTGCCGTAAGTTCCCGGCTACCCAGCTTGCCCATGGCTAAGACCACTATTGCACCATCCTCTATCTGGCCATGGCGCTCCTGCTCGGCGAAAGCCTCCCTCACCTTGGACAACAGTGAAGAAAGCGATGCCTCAGCCAAATCCGCATAACAAGCACCCGACTGATCCGCATCAATGGTTCCACCAAGGATTTGCACGCCGATCTGAAATTTGCGTTCCTTAACGTGGCGGCGGGTCAAATCTAAGATATCTTGAAAATCTGTCGCCTGCGCCAAGGCCTGATTGAATTCAGCCTGCAGTACCCTCAGCGTCGACGGCGCGTCGTGGAATTCGGCGCTGGTCATGGCGTCCACAACCGTTGAGTTCTCCGACAAGTAGTTAGCCAAACGTGGCGCACTACCCATAATTTCTGCCAACAACTCCAGCAACTGCGGACGGGCCTTCAGCATAGAGAATAGCTGCACCCCCGTGGGTAGGTTGGAGAGGAACCGGTCAAATCGTCCCAGCGTGGCGTTGGGATTAGCCGTATTCGAGAACGCCTGTATCAGGGCGGGAATTAGAGAGGTCAATAGCTCTTGTGCACGAACCGAACGCATAGCGCGGTAGCGGCCATGGTGCCAGCCCTTTATCGTTTGCGAGGCGCCCCGGACTTCCTCGAAACCCAAAGCTGACAACGTCGCTAGTGTGTCCGACTCGTCATCGGTACCCGTAAAATTGAGTTTGCTATCGCGAAGGCCGCCCGGCGACGAATTAAACAGAATTTCACCGTGATATCGGACCCGTTGCAAATGGCGCGAAAGGGTGGCCCGGAATAATGTTTCGTCAGGGAAACCCATAAAACATGCCAAATGCGCCACTCCCTCGGCCTCCCTCGGCATGGTTTGGGTCTGTTCGTCGAGGATCATCTGTAAACGATGTTCCAACTGCCGCAGAAATTCATAGGCTTCAGTCAGTTCGACCGCCGCGATGTTGTCGATCCAGCCGTTACGCGCCAAGGCATCCAGGGCGCCTACAGTGGTGGAAAGGCGCAGACCGGGTTCCCGCCCTCCGGCGATCAGTTGCTGGGTCTGGGCAAAAAATTCGATGTCGCGGATGCCGCCACGGCCCAGTTTCACATTTTGCCCTTCCAACCGGATATCACCATCGCTTTCGTAGCGGTGAATTTTCCGCATTATGGAATGGATATCGGCGATCGCGGCATAGTCCAGATTGCGGCGCCAGATGAAGGGTTGCATTCGCTCCAGAAAACCGGCGCCAGCAACCAGATCGCCCGCTACGGGACGGGCCTTGATCATGGCTGCTCGCTCCCAGTTTTGCCCAAGGCTCTCATAATATTGTTCCGCCGCGCTCATAGAGACAACGACCGGCGTGACACCGGGATCCGGCCTAAGGCGCAGATCCGTGCGCAACACGTAGCCATCCCGCGTGGGCTGCTGAAGCATTTTTACTAGTTCGCGGATTAGCCGAATGAAACAATCCTGCGCCGATTTTTTGCCAATGTAAGGCACGGCCTCTTCATCATAGAGGACTATCAGGTCGACATCCGAGGAGTAATTTAATTCATTGGCACCCAGCTTTCCCATGCCCAGGACAACCAAGCCGCTGCCGGTTTCCGGGTGCTGCGTGTCAGGTAAATCCAAATCTCCTCGCCGTGCGGCATTCCGTAGCAGCCAGCGCACAGCACCGCTAATCGCATTTTCGGCAAAACGGGACAAAGCGGCCGTCACGATGGTCAAATCCCAAGACCCAGAAATATCAGCCACGGCAATCAAAAGTGCGGCACGGAGCCGCGCTTGGCGCAGGACAGCCATCGCTCTATCTATGTCTGGCGCCAATTCTAGGTTTTGCTTCAAGCCGAACAGGATTTGATCAAGGTTATCCGCCGGCCCCTTTATAAACAGTTCGGGCAAAAACATCCTGTCCGCTTGAGCCACGCGGCCCAAAAAGGGGCTATTACCAAAAATGGCGGTCAGCAATCTAATGACGTTGTCATCATCCCAGGGAATTTGGAGATCCTTATCGTGAGCCGCACCCTCTCGAAGATTGGCCAACACCGCCTCTGCGCGTGTGGGGTCGTGGGCTGTGGCCGTGAAGTCCTCGGGAAAGGGAAAGCCCGGTCGGGTCATCGTTGCGCCTAGAAAATGAATTGCTATTTAGACCTTATATAGCCATCTCCCTCAAAACTGGACAATGTCAATTAATTTCGTGAATTGCCACACGAAGACCCCAAGTCAAAAAAGTTCCAACCTTGTATTGGCATTCTCAACAATTGAGGTGTTTCGGGAACCAAGCCACAGGCTCCCGCGGCATTTATTGGTTGCGTTGCTCGAAGGCTGCGAACTCACCCATGAAGGGAGCCGCGATGTCAGCATTGATCTTACAGTCAAGAAACACTGGACCTTGCGGATCCCGCAATAGATGTTCGTTGGCGGCCAGGTCATCCAGAGACCGGATTGTGGCCACTTCAAAGCCGAAGGCGGCCGCGACCGGCGCAAAATCCACATCGGGGAATAATGATTTTTCTACAGGTTGCTGATGTGCTCGTAAAAGATGCAGTTCCGCACCGTAGGCGCAATCGTTCATGACGATGACGACTATTTTTATGTCCTCGCGGGCGGCCGTTTCCAGTTCGCTCATGGTCATGACAAAAGCACCGTCACCGATTATCAGTACGGTGGT
>CAZDQC010000036.1:0-27372 GCA_964507245.1 uncultured Rhodospirillaceae bacterium | reverse complement strand
ATCGGCGTCACCAGGGTTTTGCAGAGGGTTCGCGTATTTGTGCCCGTGCATAGCCTGCAGGGTGTCGCCCACGGAACTCACTTCATGGCCATAATCAATAATTAGAGCAGCCCCACCTCTATCGGCAATACGTCGGGACAGTTCCGATATGGTGGCGTCGCGGGACGGCGAAATTTCAAATATGTCACCCAGGGCGGCATGGGGTATTACAGCACTCGGAGTGGCCTGGGGACTTAATACTAGATGAAACCCTGTTTCGTCCGCATCGACCAATCGTTCGTGCCAGCCATCCTCAGTAGCCTGAAATTGGCGTATGGGCAGTGCATCAAAAAATTCGTTTGCCACAGCAATAACCGGACCTTCTGGCAAATCCTCGACTCGCTCGTGCCAACTGGCCCGTTGGCCTTCCAGGGACATTTCCTGGGCGGCGCGCAGGACAGCACTAGTCTCGACCAAATGTACTTCGGCTGCATCATTAAATCCGGGCAGCGCTGCCGCTGCCCGTAAGGCATCGGCTATTAGGGTGCCCCGACCCGGGCCCAGTTCGGCTAAAATAAACTGGCGCGGCGCACCCATCGATCGCCAACGGTCCGCGCACCATAATCCGATTAATTCGCCAAACATCTGGCTGATTTCAGGTGCCGTCGTAAAATCGCCTGACCTTCCCAAAGGGTCGCGTGATGTGTAGTAGCCCCACTGTGGGTGACCCAGAGCAGTCGCCATGTACCCAGCTATAGAGAGGGGGCCATGTATGCGAATTTGATCGTTCAAATATCGACCTAACGAATTCATTTTTGAGCACGCCAGATTAAGTACACGCCGCCGAACAGCATCGGCACAGATAGCCACTGCCCTATGGTAGTACCCAAGGGTAAAAAACCAATTTGTACATCTGGTTGGCGCACAAGTTCGATTAACGCTCGGGCTAAGGCATAGCCCAGCAAGTAAACACCCGTCAGCATACCGGGTTTTTGCAGGGCGCTCTTGTGCCAGGCCAACCAAGCCAACAGGGCGAAAAGTACAATTCCTTCGAGAGCGGCTTCGTACAGCTGGCTAGGGTGCCTAGGTAGGGGACCTCCACGGGGAAATGTCATCGCCCAAGGAACATCGGTGACGCGACCAAATAATTCACCATTAATAAAATTGGCAATACGACCAAAAAACAAACCCAAGGGCACTGCGCATGATACTAGATCGCTTAAACGCAAAAGTTCTAAATGTCGGCGTTTCGCGAACCAGATTATAGTTAAGGTGACGCCTAAAAGGCCGCCGTGGAACGACATGCCACCCATCCAAACAGCAAAGATCAGCGATGGATTTTCCATGTAGAATGATAGATTGTAGAATACGACATACCCTAGGCGGCCGCCCAAAACCACGCCGACCATGGCCCAAACTAGCAGTTCGTCGATGACCTCCGAGGTGGTCAAGTGGGCCCTGCTAGAATTCAATCGCAACATGTAACGCCATCCCAACAAAAGACCGGCGATATAGGCTAGGGCGTACCAGCGAATGGCAAACGGTCCTATCTCAAGCAGATTGGGATCGATACGGGGGAAGGGTAGGGTGGCTAGAAAATGAGTGGCATCAAACATTATCCCGATATAGCCGGGGTCCTCTGCTATCGCAAGGCGTCTTGCAAGCCATCTCGTTCATGGTCATATTGGAATGATCACTGGGAGATTAAGCTTTATGTCTGCAAACCGCCGCCTTTTAGATGATGTATCCAAACTTGCTACTTCAGCTGCCGGTTTGGTTCAGGGGGCGGGCCGCGAAGCAGAAATGTTGCTACGCCAACGTTTGGAACGCATTCTCGACCGTATGGACCTTGTGACACGTGAGGAATTCGATGTGGTCAAAGAGATGGCGATGCAGGCACGCATGGAAAATGAGCTGCTTGCCAAGCGCTTAACGGTTTTGGAAGAGGTGATTCAGGTGAACAATGCCAAGAAGATGGCTGGTATGACCACGGTGGGGAAGGGTAAGGCTCGCTCAAAATTGGCAGCGAAACCGAAAAAAACCCAGAAAACCAATAAATAACAGTGGCGGGTTCACAATAACTCCAACCTCGTAGGTTAAAATTTAGAGCGCTCTTGCACCATCTTAATCGTTCTGCAAGATTACACTAAGTGGTGTTTTGCAGTTACTATACCACAAGATGTGGGGTTGCAGCGTTATGGACATAATTGCCGATGATTTTGTTGCGTCAGCGGACAATCCCCTAGATCTTGTTGAGGACATTCTTGCCGCCAATCAGTGGCCATTTGAACGCAATTGCGATGAAGAGCTCTCCGTCACAGTGGCGGGAACATGGTGCGATTACCATATGGGATTTTCGTTCAATTCGTTACAGGGCGGGCTACAATTAGCTTCGGCCTACGACATGCGCGTGCCGGACAAACGACAGGAAGACGTTCATAGTCTCCTTGCCATGGTTAACGAACGAATGTGGCTAGGGCATTTTGACCTTTGGATTGAGGACGGGGTACCTATGTTCCGTCACGCCGTCCTTACTCGAGGTGGCACGGGCCTGCTGCCTTGCCAAATGGAACAACTGATTGAAATCGCCTTAAACGAGTGCGAACGCTTCTATCCAGCTTTCCAATTTGTTATATGGGGCGGAAAGTCCCCGGCGGAGGCCATAGCTGCCGCTATGTTGGAGACCATGGGAGAAGCCTAACAATGTCTGAGAAGATCGGGTTATCCGACTCCATTTTGCTTGTGGGTTGCGGGAAGATGGGCGGTGCCCTATTGGCCGGTTGGCTTGATCAAGGTGTGTCCACTGATCAAATTCTGGTCGTGGAACCGTCAATCGATGCTGAACGTAGCGGTATACCAGAAGGTGTTTCAGTTCTAAAGGATGCTGCAGATATCACCGATGATTTTAAGCCCGCTGTCGTAATCTTCGCGGTCAAGCCGCAGATCATGGGCGAAGTGGTGCATCTTTATGATCGTTTTACGGCTGTGGGGGCGGTATTCATGTCTATTGCGGCTGGTACGCCAATCCGGTTTTTCGAGGACACCTTGGGCGTAGGTGTGGGCGTCGTGCGGGTCATGCCCAATACGCCGGCGGCCGTACGCCGGGGGATGTCCGTTCTGTGTGCCAATGTGCATGCAGATCAGGTGCAACAAAACTTATGCACTGAATTGATGGCTGCCGTGGGTGATACAGCTTGGCTGAAAGATGAAGGTTTGATGGACGCGGTGACGGCGGTTAGCGGCAGCGGTCCGGCGTATGTTTTTCATCTTATTGAGTGTTTAGCCCAAGCTGCCGAAGATGTGGGGCTAGCACCGGATTTGGCTTCCCGTTTAGCCCTGCAAACGGTATCCGGCTCTGGAGAATTAGCCCGGTTGTCTGATGATGAAGCGGCGCAACTGCGGATCAATGTGACCTCTCCCGGAGGGACGACACAGGCAGCATTGGAAGTGCTCATGGGTGAAGACGGTCTACAAACTCTGATGACGGCAGCAGTGCGGGCGGCAGAAATTCGCGGGCGCGAACTGGGCGCCTAGACTAGATCGATGCTAATGGCTTACCTGGGGTTTCGACTTTGTTCAAAAAGACGAATTCTTCTATAAAACCTGGCCGTCGCAGTAATTTAAGATAAATTACCTCCCTGGACAGCCTACCAGACCCCTGCTACATAGCGGCGATATTCAACATGACGATGCGCCATCTTATACGAATTAGCGGCCCGGCACGGTATTAGGGTCAGGTACCTGTCTCTAAGTCAACCGAGACGCGCAAAAGTAGTAATGTGGCAAGAGGCAAATCATTAATATTTTGAATCTTAATTTTGAAGGCCGGGCCCTCAATGGCGGATAAAATGACCACCGATTATAAAGCCACCCTATTCCTGCCCCAGACGGAATTTCCTATGCGAGGCCAACTGCCCAAGCTGGAACCAAGTATCCTTAAACGGTGGGACGAAATTGACCTGTTCCAGCGACAGCGCGAAGCATCTCAAGGCCGGGAAAAATTTATTCTTCACGATGGCCCACCCTATGCAAACGGCAATATCCATATTGGACACGCTCTGAACAAAATTCTCAAAGACATCATAAACCGCAGCCAACAGATGCTCGGAAAGGACGCCAATTATGTGCCCGGCTGGGATTGCCATGGCCTTCCAATAGAGTGGCAGATCGAGGAACAATACCGCAAGGTTGGCAAGAATAAAGATGACATCCCAATCGACGAGTTCCGCAAAGAATGCCGTGCCTTCGCCGATAAATGGATCATCGTGCAGACCGAGGAGTTTAAGCGTCTAGGCGTCATCGGAGATTGGAAAAACCCATACACAACTATGTCCTATGGGGCGGAGGCGCAGATCGTTGCGGAATGCCTCAAATTCCTCATGAATGGTTCCCTTTATCGCGGGTCCAAGCCTGTAATGTGGTCAGTTGTAGAGAAAACCGCGCTAGCCGAGGCGGAAATTGAATATCACGACCATACCTCGACCACAATTCACGTGCGGTTCCCGGTAGTCGACACACCAAGTAGCCAATTGTCGGATGCTTCCATCGTAATCTGGACCACCACGCCCTGGACCATGCCGGGCAATCGAGCCATTTGTTACGGCACGCATCTCAATTACAAGTTGATACAGGTCGGTGACGTGGCTGAAGACTCTTTGGCACGCCCGGGTGAAAAACTTGTCCTTGCCGGGAGCTTGTTGGCCGAGGTCTGTGGTGAAGTCGGCATCACTAGCCATACGGTTCTCGGCGATGTTCACCAAGATACCCTGGCCCAGATTGTGTGCGCCCATCCCTGGCACGGCAAAGGGTACGACTTCGACGTACCATTGTTTCCCGGCGATCATGTCACAGACGACACAGGTACTGGATTTGTCCATACGGCGCCTGGTCATGGCACCGAGGACTTTGACGTGGGCATAGCCTATGGCCTCGAAGTGCCCCAGACAGTGAATGGCGATGGCCTGTTCTTTGATCATGTTCCCATGTTCGCAGGCCAACATGTGTTCAAGGCGGATGCCAAGATTATCGAGGAATTGACTGCCGTTGGTACGCTATTGTGCAGCGGTAAATTGATACATAGCTATCCCCATTCCTGGCGCTCCAAGGCGCCCTTGATCTTCCGCAACACGCCCCAGTGGTTCGTATCCATGTCGACAACAAACTTGCGAGAAGTGGCTTTGACCGGCATTGACAACGTACGCTGGATCCCGCATTCGGGCCGAAACCGAATTCACGCTATGATTGCAGAACGACCGGACTGGGTGTTATCACGGCAACGAGCTTGGGGCGTACCCATTACCTTATTTGTGGACAAACGTAACGGGGAACCTCTGCGTGATGAGGCGGTAAATGCACGAATTATCAAGGCCGTGAAGGAAACTGGGGCGGATGCCTGGTTTAATGCGGACCCTGCTGAGTTCTTAGGGCCTCAATATGACCCAGATCATTACGAGAAGATCGACGATATTCTCGATGTCTGGTTTGATTCCGGTTCCACTCATAGTTATGTACTGGAACAGCGGCCAGAATTGCAATGGCCGGCTTCGTTATACTTGGAAGGTTCTGACCAACATCGCGGCTGGTTCCATTCCTCGTTGTTGGAAGCCTGCGGCACCCGCGGCCGACCACCGTACGATGCAGTTTTGACCCATGGTTTCACTTTGGATGAACAGGGCCGAAAGATGTCCAAGTCATTGGGCAACGTGACAGCTCCACAAAAAATCTGTGACCAGTTCGGGGCGGATATTTTGCGCTTGTGGGTGGTCAGCTCTGACTATGCAGTGGACCAGCGCATCGGCAACGAAATCATCAAGGCACAGGCTGACGCCTACCGGCGTTTGCGGAATACCTTACGGTTCCTACTAGGTAATCTAACTAACTTTGATGAAAGCGAACGCCTCCCGCTGGAAGAGATGCCAGATTTGGAGCAATTAATATTACATCACTTGTCGGAACTGGACGAATTGGTACGACAGTCCTGTGCCAATTTTGACTTTCATCGTCTTTATGTTGCTTTGGGTAATTTCTGCACCAATGACCTTTCCGCCTTCTATCTAGATATCCGCAAGGATGCTCTCTATTGTGACAATCTTACCTCCAATCGTCGACGAGCGGCACGAACTGTGCTGGATCATATTTTTTCCTGCCTGACGGTATGGCTAGCACCAATCTTATGCTTCACGGCTGAAGAAGCCTGGCGGTCCCGCTTTCCAAAAGACGAAAGCGTGCATTTGCAACAATTCCCCGAGATCCCGTCGTCTTGGCACAACGAGCCCTTGGCTGCGCAATGGGCCAAGGTGCGTACCCTGCGGCGCGTCGTGACTGGTGCCCTTGAGGTTGAGCGACGAGAAAAACGCATTGGTGCATCCCTGCAGGGACATCCCACTGTATACGCCCCGGCAGAATATTTGGCAGCCCTTGAGGGCCTAGATACGGCGGAAATTTGTATTACCTCATCCGTCACATTGAAGGAAGGCGCTGTGCCGGACGGTGCATTTATGTTGGAGGATATATCTGATATCGGCGTCATAGTTGGAATGGCCGAGGGCGGAAAATGCGCCCGCTGCTGGCAAATATTGCCCGAGGTGCCCGTGGATGAAAGTGGAGATCCCGGTGTTTGCCAACGTTGTGCGACTGCCGTCGCTGTCCACAAAGCAGCTTAGTCACACAATGAGGTCCTTGCACCCAAAAGGTCTGGTGATGGCGTTGGTTGTTTTGGGACTTGACCAACTTAGCAAGTATTGGTTGTTGATTTGGTTAGCGGATAAAGGCGGTTGGATAAAATTGACTGGGTTTTTCAATCTCGTGACGGTTTGGAACAGGGGTATCAGCTTTGGTTTTTTTCAATCGGGAGAGATTGGCCGCTGGCTGCTAGTCAGCTTTTCTAGCCTGGTCTGTTTGGGTCTCGGGATTTGGCTATGGCGGCAAACCCGACCTTGGCCGGTCTTAGCCTTGGCCATGGTGATCGGCGGTGCGTTGGGAAATATCATTGATCGAATTTTGCGAGGAGCAGTGGCCGATTTCTTTGATTTTCACGTAATGGGTTATCACTGGCCAGCATTCAATTTAGCCGACAGTGCCATTACAATTGGCGTTGGCATGCTATTGTACGATAGTTTCCGGCCCCTTGGGGTTGCATCGAATGAAGGCACTGGACAGGATCAATCTGAGGATGTGTAGAGACATTATTCGAGTATTTTATCGGATAGCAATAGCGGTTGTGTCACTACTGACGCTAATGTCGTGTGCGGCACTGAAAGAGCAGACAGGACTAACTAAAAAAGCGCCTGATGAGTTCACCGTCATTGCCAAGGCGCCCCTGGTTAAGCCTCCCGAATTTTCACTCCGTCCGCCACGTCCCGGTGCAAAGCGACCACAGGTATTGCAGCCTAGCGAGCAGGCCCGCAAAACGCTACTGGGCGGTGGGTCTGACGGGCGTGCTAGGGCAGAACATGCGCATAATACAGGACGTAACACGCTTGCGGGTGTTATAGGCACGAAAAACATGGGTAAGGTAGGGAAAGCCGAACAAGCGTTATTGGAAAAAGCTGGAGCGACCAGCGCCGATTCTTCGATCCGACAGATTGTAAACCGAGAAACCTCGGTGCTAGCGGAAAAGGATTCGTCTTTTGCCGATCGTTTAATATTTTGGCAAGAAAAGCTACCCAGCGGAACCGCCGTGGATGCCAGGAAGGAGGCTCGGCGATTACGCGAGGCTGCTGCTGCGGGTAAAACGCCTAACGAGGGGAAAACACCTGTAATAAAACGGCGAAAACGTGGTCTTCTGGAGAGCATATTCTAAGCCAGGAAAATAATTCATTCTCACAACAGTTTTAGTCGGCACGACGAATTTTGCCTTGAGATACCCTTGCCAGTGACTATATCTAGGCAGACATCATTGGGAAAAATTGCCGCAGGGCCATGTTTCATCAACGTCTTGCAATAACTGTCTGTTTCTTCGTTGTTATTTTTGCTGGGTTCTCCACCCGTGCGGCACTATTTCATCCCAAGATCCATACCCTGTCCAACGGCATGGACGTGGTTGTGATTGAGGATCATCGCGCTCCGGTGGTCTCGCACATGATCTGGTATAAGGTTGGCGCTGCCGACGAGCCGCCTGGAAAATCTGGTATTGCTCATTTTTTAGAGCATCTACTATTCAAGGGTACGGAGAAATTACCTTCCGGACAGTTTTCTAAAGTCATTGCGCGTAATGGCGGGCGCGATAACGCTTTCACTTCTCACGACTACACCGGATATTTCCAGAACGTGGCAAGGGATAAGTTGGATCTGGTCATGGGTATGGAAGCCGACCGTATGATTAATCTGAAACTTTCCGAAGAGGACGTGGTTACGGAACGGGCAGTAATATTGGAGGAACGCCGTGCGCGTACCGATAATAATCCGTCTGCCCTTTTGCACGAGGCCATGAACGCTGCGCAATATCTGGCCCATCCGTACGGGATTCCAGTTATTGGCTGGGAACATGAGATCAAAAAATTGAGTCTGGCCGATGCTTTAGCTTTTTATCGCCGCTATTATGTACCCAACAACGCGATTTTGATCGTCGCAGGAGATGTGCAGGCCAGTGATGTCTTCGATCTAGCAGAAAAACATTTCGGGAAATTACCACGGGCTGTAGCACCTCCACGCCGCCGACCGCAAGAACCAGTGCAATTAGCTGAGCGGCGCGTAGTCTTAAGGGATGCTCGTGTTAGTCAAGTGGACTGGAGGCGGAGCTATTTGGCACCCACGCGAACCGCGGGAGAAAGTCAACATGCCATGCCTCTTAGGCTGTTCTCCGACCTGCTGGGAGGTGGGACGACATCATGGTTATATCGCTCTCTTGTGGTGGATAAAAAGCTGGCGGCTAATATAAGTGCTCGATACAGTTCCACCGGCTTGGATGGGGGTGTCTTCGTACTTTATGCAACGCCGGCACCGGGTGTTAGTCTTGAATTATTGGAAGATGGCATCGATGGTGAGTTGACGGAGGCATTGAATGAGGGTTTCACCAAGGAAGCACTGGAACGGACCCGTTCCGGGCTGTTGGCTGCTGCCATTTACGCCCGTGACAGCCTTTTTGCCGCACCCCGGATATTCGGTGACGCCTTGACCTCTGGTTTGACCGTAGACCAGGTAGAAAGTTGGCCAAGTGATATCAAGGCGATCACCATGGAACAAGTGATGGCCGCTGGACGGGCTGTCTTGGATCGGCGCCGGTCTGTTACGGGACTTCTGCGACCTGAAGTGAAACCCTACAAATGATGGAGATTATGCTGCGGACCCTCAGCTTCTTCCTGATGTTCCTGCTGCCATTTTCTACGAGTGCGACTAAAATTCAGCCTGTGATCAGCCCTGGCGGTATCAAGGCTTGGCTGGTGCAAGAAACAACCATCCCATTGTTGAGTATTAGTTTTTCTTTTGCTGGCGGAGCGACTATTGATCGCCCCGGGCGTAAAGGCACTGGCAACATGGTATCCGGACTATTGGACGAAGGCGCGGGGCCATATAATTCTCTGGCCTTTCAAACAAAGTTAGAAGAATTAGCTGTGCGAATTAGTTTCGATGCTGACAGGGACAGATTTTCCGGAAGCATGCGAACTTTGAGTAAAAACCGGGACGCCGCTTTCGAATTGCTTCGACTAGCCCTGAACGAACCACATTTCGAAGCGGAGGCAGTGGAGCGCATACGGGGCCAAATAGTGACGGGTTTGATTGAAGATGAGGAAAGTCCCAACGCCATTGGCGGCCGACTATGGTTCAAGACTGCATTTCCCGACCACCCATATGGACCTTCCAGCAAGGGCACCCTGAAAACTGTTAAGGCAATTACCATAGACGATCTGCGGACCTTTCTGGCCAAGGCCCTGGCCAAGGACCGACTTAGTATTGGTGTTGTGGGCGATATTTCAGCTCAGGAGGTGGGGCGGTTATTAGATTGGGCCTTCGGCGAATTGCCACAGAGCACTAATATTCCTGCAGTTCCTGACGTGGTGCCAGTCAGCGAGGGAGTCACCAAAGTTGTGCAGAAGGCCATCCCGCAAAGCCTGGTGATCTTTGGCGGTGCTGGTTTGAAACGGAATGATCCAGATTGGTATGCTGCCTACATTCTAAACTACGTCTTGGGAGGCGGTGGATTTTCCTCCCGACTAAACGAAGAGGTGAGGGAAAAGCGCGGCTTGGCCTATTCCATATATAGCTACCTTTACCCTCTAGATCATGCCGCCATCCATTTGGGCGGGGTAGGCACCAAAAATTCTAAGGTTGCTGAGGCCCTGCAGATTATCAAACAACAGATCAGGCAGATGCGCGACGAGGGCATCACGGCTAACGAACTAGCCAACGCTAAATTATATTTGAACGGTTCATTCCCACTACGTCTTACTTCATCGAGCCGAATCGCCCGTCTATTACTGGCCGTTCAGCGGGAAAATTTGGGTGTCGACTATCTCGATCGACGGTCCAAACTGTTTAATGCCGTGACCTTGGAGGATATTGCAAGGGTTGCAAAACGCCTACTGCGGCCAGAAAAGATGTTGATCGTGGTGGTGGGTCAACCTGACGGCCTATCGGGCCTTAAATAGGGGACGTGCTTTGCTTTTACCTGACACCTTGCTCTGTTAGCGTGACAGCATGTCCTTACCCATTCAACAGGATATCAGCGGTTGTTTTGGCACCTCGGTGGGCCTGACCGAGGATGAGTTGCAACCGTATTTGCAACGGTGTGAGGAGGCGCGAACCGAGTTCGCTAACGAATTAAATCAATCCCGGTTTTCCGCCTATGCTATCGCACGACGGGAAGATGATCTTTCCGCTCTGGCCTCTATCGCTGAAGACTGGCGTAAGCGTTTCTCGCGAATTGTGTTGTTTGGTACCGGCGGGTCATCGCTGGGTGCTCGTGCACTGGCGGTCTTAGCGAAAGAGGGCGGACCAAAACTTTCGGTGCATGATAATCTGGATCCGGATGTCATGGCCTCGGTTCTAGTACCAAACAAATTGGCCGATACTGGATTTTTGGTGGTCTCAAAATCGGGCGGAACCGGTGAAATACTAGCGCAGACATTGACAGCTATCGCAGCATTACGAAAGACACTTGGTCAGACAGCACTAAAAAATCATTTTCTTTTTATTAGTGAACCAGGCGACGGGGTCCTGCGCCGTTTGAGCCGAGAAATTGGTGCGTGCATTTTGGACCATGATCCCAACATTGGTGGGCGGTTTTCAGTCCTGTCGCTGGTGGGGCTGTTGCCGGCCTTGATGTTGGGTCTTGATGCTGACGCCGTACGCCTCGGCGCAAGAGCTGTTCTAGAGAATACGTTGCAAAAATCGGATAGTTCGCCTGCGATTGGAGCAGCATTACAAGTTATCTTGCGTGACAAAGGATTTGGGCAATCAGTCCTGCTAGCATACGGCGACAATTTTTCTGGCTTTACCTTATGGTACCGTCAGTTATGGGCGGAAAGTCTTGGTAAGAATGGGCAAGGGACTACGCCAATCAATGCTCTTGGCCCCGTTGATCAACACAGCCAATTGCAACTCTATCTGGACGGACCGCAAGATAAACAGTTTACTGTCTTGTCGTTGGCACAGACGGGTCGGGGCCCTGTTGTGGACACCCAGTTGGCTAATTCACTGGGTGCAAACTATCTTGCCGGGTGTGCAATTGGCGATTTGGTTGGTGCCATGCAAACAGCGACGGCGGAAACGTTGGTTGGAAACGGTCGGCCGGTGCGCCGAATGACAGCCGGAACGCTTAATGAAGAAGTTCTCGGCGCCCTATTCATGCATTTCATGCTCGAAACCCTGTTTGCGGCCCATCTGATGGGAGTTAACCCCTTCGATCAGCCTGCCGTGGAAGAGTGCAAGGTTCTAGCCCGACAATATCTACGAGAGACCAAATGACCGGCGTCCTGCGGCGCCTACCAGAGGTTACCGTCAATCGCATCGCTGCTGGAGAAGTGATTGAGCGGCCTGCTTCCGCCTTGAAGGAACTTGTTGAAAACGCGATCGATGCTGAGGCAAGCCAAATCGATGTGGTCTTGATTGATGGTGGACGAGAGTTAATTTCTGTGACCGATAATGGTCATGGCATGGTTCGGGAGGAGTTGCTCTTGGCGATTGAACGCCATGCCACATCCAAACTGCCCGATGAAGATTTTTCGCGAATTAGATGGCTAGGGTTTCGAGGCGAGGCCTTGCCTTCTATTGGCGCCGTGACACGTCTAACCATCACTTCCCGAGTCCATGATTCCGATGAAGCCTGGCGTCTTACCATTAATTGTGGCCAGGTTGGTGGAGTTCACCCGGCGGCCCAAACCCCAGGTACCAGGGTGGAGGTGCGGGATCTATTTTTCACCACGCCGGCACGATTAAAATTTCTCAAAACGCCGCGCACCGAGTTCCAGCATGCCTCAGAAGTAATCAAGCGTCTTGCTATGGTGCGCCCGGACATCGGTTATTCACTGTCCGACGGTGAGCGCAGAACCTTGAATTTTCCCGCAGGCGGCGGAGACCTATTTGATGCCCGCCTGAAACGGTTAACCGACGTAATGGGGCGTGAGTTTACTGACAATGCATTGGTCATCGACGCAACTAGAGAAGGGATCAGGCTGACTGGCTATGCCAGTTTGCCCACCTTGAACCGCACCACAAATCGAATGCAATACCTGTTTGTTAATGGTCGTCCGGTGCGCGACCGCGTTCTCACTGGTGCCATGCGGGCCGGCTATATGGACGTATTGGCTCAGGGCCGCCATGCTTTGGCTGCTCTTTTTCTCGAAATTCGGGCCGAAGAAGTGGATGTCAATGTGCACCCCATGAAGGCAGAGGTGCGTTTTCGCGATACCGGCATGGTACGCGGTCTTGTCGTATCTGCGTTACGGCATGCTTTGGCAGGCGCTGGCCACCGTAGCGCAACCACGATCAGCGCGGCTGCACTGGGCCGGGCCCGTGACAGTGCCGATGATTTGCCATACTCGCAGCCACGACCGCAGGGCAATACCAGAATGATGGCGACGGCGGCTGAATTACAGGCGCCCTTCACTGAGTTGGTGAAGCCATCCGCGCGTGTCGAAATGGACGAATACGTTACTCCAGCCGCCAATTATCCTCTTGGTGTAGCACGAGGGCAATTGCACGAAACTTACATAGTGGCGCAAACGGAAAGCGGAATTGTAATCGTAGATCAGCATGCTGCCCATGAACGTCTTGTCATGGAACGGATGCAGGAGCAATTGGCTGCCAACGGCGTGGCCCGCCAGATGCTGTTGCTCCCTGAGGTGGTGGAACTGGATGAGAACGGCGCTCAGCGCATTGAATCGCGGATAGAGGAACTAGCAGAATTAGGTTTGGTGGTCGAACCCTTCGGCAATGGCACGATTGTGGTTAGAGAATTCCCGGCAGTTTTAGGTGAAAGTGACATTCAGGGGCTAATCCAAGATTTAGCGGATGAGTTGGCGGAAATGGATCAGGCACTCGCATTGAAAGATCGCCTGGATAATGTCTGTGCGTCTATGGCCTGCCACGGCAGTATACGGGCGGGGCGCCGTTTAACAGTAGAAGAAATGAATGCGTTGTTACGGGAAATGGAATGTACGCCCCGTTCCGGGCAATGTAGTCATGGCCGCCCCACATACGTCGAGTTAAAGCTGAATGATATCGAGAGCCTATTTGGTAGGCGTTAAATGACGCCATTCCAACGCAGAATAACGATACTGGCAGCGCCGTAATTGCGTTGGTCTAGAATCGTGAACCCATTGCTAGATTGGTATGGTTCCTTTTTTGCTAATTCTACACAGCAGATACATTTTTCGCCTAACCAACCACCTTCGGCGAGAGCTTGAAGACAGGGTTCCGACTGACCGGACATATAAGGTGCGTCCATTAGGACAAGGTCAAAAGATTGAGTAGCCAGGCCAGGCTGAAGGGCGTCACAGATCAGTAACTTGACCTTATTTGTTTCGCCCAGATGACAGGTGGTTTGCTGAATAATTTGTGCGGCGGACTTGCTCTGCTCTATGAAATGTACTTCTCGAGCACCCCGGGACAGGGCCTCGAAGCCCAATGCGCCCGTACCCGCAAATACATCGAGCACTGTTTTGCCTATGGGCAAACTCCCATAATTTTTGTGAGCAATTATGTTGAACAATGACTCCCGGGCCCTATCGGAGGTAGGCCGGATACTTAGATTTTTAGGCGAGGCTAATCGCCGGCCTCGGTGTTTTCCACCAACAATTCGCATAAGGCTATTTTCGCCTAGTCTTGCGGGCATCGCCTTCTGTACGATTCAACCCAAACGTTGCAGCCTGTTTGCCCAATTGATCTGCTAAAATTCTCCGCGGTACGGCGGAAACGGCACCCTTGGCCAAATCACCTAATTGAAAGGGGCCATACGACAAACGGATTAGTCGGGTGACCTGTAACCCCATATTTTCCATGACATGCCGGACTTCGCGGTTTTTACCTTCTCGTAAGGATAGACTTAGCCAGGCATTCCTACCCTTGCGATTATCTAATCGGGCTTCGATAGCGCCATAAACAATGCCTTCGATTTTTACACCATTTGAAAGACGGGCTAGTGCGGCTTCATCCACAGTTCCGTGGACACGCAACCTGTAGCGACGGCGCCAGCCAGTTCTCGGCAATTCCAGATGGCGTGCCAGATCACCGTCGTTAGTCAGCAATAACAGGCCTTCCGTATTCAAATCTAACCGACCTACGGCAATTACTCGCGGCAGATTAGCGGGTAATTTTTGAAATACTGTATCTCGCCCCTCAGGATCCTGATTGGTAGTCAGCAGACCCTTAGGTTTATGGAACCGCCATAATCTAGTGGGTTCGGATTTCGCAAGAGGTTTATCATCAACTACAATATAACTCTTGTCGTTAACTAATACTGCGGGAGTATCCAATATTTTGCCGTCGACCCGTACCCGGCCGTCGGCTATTCGCCGTTCAGCCTCCCGGCGGGAGCACAATCCCGCTCGTGCCAACCGTTTCGCGATGCGCTCCCCCTTCTGGGGCTTGACCATACCTTGCGTTGCTTTCATGGTGGACAACATGCCTATTAAGACGGCGAAATCAACCTTCATGGACGAGGCATTGCAAGAGGCGAGGAATGCCGCCCTACGCGGTGAAGTTCCCATCGGTGCAGTAATTGTAGATGGGAAGGGAAATATCCTTACCCGTGCGGGTAACCGGACCGAGGAACTTGCCGACCCGACGGGGCATGCTGAAATTGACGCCATCCGTCGGGCCTGTGGGATTAGGAATGTACCCCGGTTACCGGACTGCTCGATCTATGTGACGGTGGAGCCTTGTCCAATGTGTGCCACGGCAATTTCTTTCGCACGGTTGGCCCGCCTTTACTATGGCGCTTCGGATCCCAAGGGCGGCGGGGTGGAAGGTGGTCCCCGCATCTTTCATCAGCCTACCTGCCATCACGTTCCCGAAATTTACCCTGGCGTTGGCGAAAATGCAGCGGCAGAAATTCTAAGAACATTCTTCCAGCAACGGCGTTAATCAAAATACACCCGCATTTCGAAAATCTTCAATCTCAGATTTTTCATACCCCACCTCAGCCAAAATTTCATCAGTGTGGGTACCCGGTGCGACAGGAGGCGTTTCAATACTTCCTCCGCCATGAGCTAGTTGGAAACCTGAGCCAATAAGAGTGAGCTCACCGAAAGGACTTTCAACTGTTTGCAGTACTTCACGGTGTTCCATTTGGGGAAGGCGAATAGCCTCGGCTATGGTGCGCACTTGGCTGGCAGGCGCACCGGCCTGGGCTAACCTTTGTTCCCATGTGATTACGTCGGCGGTCGCGAAAGCTTCCTCGATAATCTGACGTAGTTCGTGCTCGTGTTTCGTTCGACCATGCCAATCAACAAAACGAGGATCATCCAAAATGTCAGTACGGTCGATGGACTGCATCAGAGCTTGAAATTGCTTTTCCGTGTTCACAGCAAGCAGAAGATGATCACCGCCGACTTTGAATAAATTAGCGGTTGGGCGGCGGCTAATGGCCTGATTACCGTACTGACCGTGTACATGCCCTGTTACCGTGTGCTCGCTGACCAAAGGAGAGAGAAAGGCCAAGGTGGAATCTAGCATGGAAACATCGATGTATTGGCCTTGGCCTGTGTGGGTCCGTTGGAAAAGAGCGGATGCAATTGCAAAAGCAGAAGTCATACCGCCAATAGCATCACAGACGGCGAAACCGGCCCGGGTTGGTCCTGCACCTTCATGCCCGGTTATGGACATGATACCCGATACCGCCTGGATGCGACCGTCATAGCTGGGTGTATTTCGTTCCGGGCCATTTTGACCAAAGCCTGAAACTGCACAGTAGATTAAACCCGGATTAATCATGGATAGAGCCTCGTAGCCAACGCCTAGTCTGTCCATAACGCCGGGCCGAAAGTTCTCGGTCACGATATCCGCCGTGCCGGCCAACCGTTCCACAATTTTGATTGCGTGTGGGTTTTTCAGATCCAGTGTGATGTTGCGCTTATTTGCATTGATAGCTAGCCAGCCAGGTGCCATCCCTCGGTCTGACCATTCCTTGGATAGGGGGCCGTTGCGCATTTCTTCCCCGCCCGGCCGTTCCACCTTAATTACATCTGCACCCAGCAAAGCCAACTGAAAGGTACCGAATGGTCCCGCGAAGACTTGTGTGAAATCCAGAACGCGGACACCCGCAAAGGGTTTGGTCATATACGCTTACTCCGCCGCGTCAGGCCGTGAAGCTATCGCTTCGTGACGCCGCTGTTTGGCAACCCGTTTCACTTCATCAAATTCGGATCGCCGGCGGGCAATTTCATCGGCCGGAATCCGGCTCACATTTTGGAAGTCCAACTTCCATTCTGCATCGTCATTCCATCGTTGTGGTGACTGTACCGTGGTTCGGGGCCCAATAGCACTTTCCAGCAAATCCAACGCCAGGGACAGGGTTTGACGTTGGCTTGCGTTATCATGGGGTTTACCGCAGGAATTTCCCAGGGGAAAATCGCTGAATAGGAACCGGGGCACACCCGCAAATTCGACAATATCCTTGGCACTACCCATGATCACGGTGGGTAGGCCGCGGTCTTCAAGGTAACGTGCCGTCAGACTCACGGTCTGATGACACACCGGTCAAGTGGCGACAACGACTGCCGCTTCGGCTCCATCCTGGCGCAGACCTTCTAGAACGTCAGCGCAATCCTGCTTAATGGTCGTGACCTGGCTGCGGTTCGTTGGTGTGCCGTAAAAATGCGGTGATAGACTTCCGATGCGCCCCTCGTTAGCGGCGTTTTTTAGCTGATTAAGGGGAAAGTAGGTATTAATATCAGCGGCTGTTGTGTAATTGCGATCATAGCCGAGGTGGGAAATTCGTACATCCGGATTTCCCTCGATACTGTCCGCATAGACCCGATAGAATTTGGCGCCGGCGTTATAGGGAGCGCCAGGACCCTGATCGCCTTTTCCTGTCTGGAAAGGGGCGCAGGTAACTACGAGCCCTACTTTTGTGTCACTCAATGGCTTTTGCAATTTTGTGAATGGTACGTCTGTATATTGGGCCCAGCGATAGGGATTGCCATAACCCAGGGCCAAGTAATAATCCTTTAGCCGTTGCATGTAGGGAACTGGCACGTCGTGCGGGGACGCAAATTCCAATGCAAAGTCCTCTCGTGGTTGCTTAGCCATCAATCTGGCCCTTTCGTGTTTATGATCGTCGTTCTCATAATAGCACACTCCGCCCGGTATCCTTGCAGGAGACTCGTACGGTGACAAAGGGTACATTGCCGTTATAAAAATACTAATAGCAACACGAGGGCGCCAACGGCCCTCCAAGGAAGGGTAGGATTGCCATGATCCCCAATTTTTCAGACCGGTCAAAAGAGTTACAAGAACGGTTACTGAAATACATGGATGATGTCGTCTACCCCAATGAGGATATCTACAACGAACAACTGAATAACTCAGACGAAAGGTGGAGTGTTCCGCCGGTTTTGGAGGAAATGAAAGCCAAGGCCAGGGAATTAGGCCTTTGGAATTTATTTTTGCCAGAGAGTGATGATGTAGAGCCTATGTCCAATTTGGACTACTCACCTTTGTGTGAAATCATGGGCCGTTCGCCCATCGCCGCAGAAAGCACGAATTGCTCCGCACCAGATACCGGCAACATGGAAGTATTCACCCGGTATGCTAACGACGAGCTCAAGGAACGTTGGCTCAAACCACTTTTGGATGGGAAAATCCGTTCCGCCTTTGCGATGACGGAACCGGCTGTGGCCTCGTCCGATGCCACTAACATTGAAACCGCCATTATTTCTGAAGGCAATGAATACGTCATCAATGGTCGTAAATGGTGGACATCCGGCATAGGCGACCCCCGCTGCGAAGTCTTGATCTTGATGGGGAAAACTGATCCCAACAATCCGGACCGGTATCGCCAACAGTCCATGATTGTTGTGCCCCGCAATACGCCGGGTATTACCGTGGAAAAAATGCTGCATGTCTTTGGTTATGATGATGCCCCTCATGGACACGGTCAGGTTCTATTCGAAAATGTACGGGTGCCTGCCGATCATATTCTGCTGGGTGAGGGACGTGGTTTTGAGATTGCACAGGGCCGATTAGGACCAGGGCGCATCCATCATTGCATGCGCCAGATTGGCGTAGCGGAAAGGGCCCTGGAGGACATGTGTAAAAGAGCCAAATCCCGCTTCGCTTTTGGCAAACTGGTTTCGGAACAGTCCGTCACTACTGAACGCATCGCGGAAGCCCGGATTGCCATTGATCAATCGCGTTTGCTAGTGCTGCATACCGCGCACAAGATGGACACTGAGGGCAACAAGGAGGCACGTAAGGAAATTGCCATGATCAAGGTCGCCGTGCCAAATATGACTTGCCGTGTCGTGGACATGGCCATGCAAGTACACGGCGGCGGCGGTGTCAGCCAGGTCTTCAACCTAGCACACGCTTATGCG
Organism: uncultured Rhodospirillaceae bacterium; assembly: GCA_964507245.1. GTDB lineage: Bacteria > Pseudomonadota > Alphaproteobacteria. The sequence continues at coordinate 8,419 of CAZDQC010000036.1, read as the reverse complement.
CACTCCCGCACCTTACGTTTTGCGGATGGGCCTGACGAGGTTCATCGCGCCCAGATTGGCCGTTTAGAGCTACGCCGCTGGAATTAGATACAGTCTAGGTTGGAGAGACAGGGTGGATAAAAAATTTGGCCCCACCAATTATTCGTTCAGGAACTGAACACCCTAGCGAAAATAGTGTTCACGTGCTTGGTATGATAGTCCAGGTCGAACAGGGCCTGTAGTTCTTTAACTGAAAGTGCCGCCATAACATCGCTGTCAGCCTTCAGTAGGTCTAGGAAGTCGCCTTCACCGCGCCAGACAGGCATAGCATTACGTTGTACATAGTTATAAGCTTCCTCGCGGCTCACACCCGACTGGGTCAATGCAAGCAGTACGCGACCCGAATAAATCAGACCTCCCAGCCTTTCCAGATTAGCTTTCATATTATTCGAATAGACCGTCAATTTATCCATGACGCCCGTTAACCGATTGAGGGCAAAGTCGAGGGTCGCCGTAGCATCCGGAGCAATCCCGCGCTCCACTGAAGAATGGGAAATATCTCGTTCATGCCATAAGGCAACATTTTCCAAGGCCGGTATTGCGGCACTACGCACTAGGCGCGCTAACCCCGTGAGATTTTCTGTCAGGACGGGGTTGCGCTTGTGCGGCATGGCCGATGAACCTTTCTGACTTTCAGCGAAGAACTCCTCTACTTCCAGGATCTCCGAACGTTGAAGATGACGAATTTCCGTCGCTAAACGTTCAATTGAGGAAGCAATAACTGCTAATATGGAAAAATACATCGCATGACGGTCTCGAGGGATCACTTGAGTCGAAATTGGTTCTATTTCTAAGCCCATGGCTTCGGCTACGTGAGTTTCGACCGAAGGGTCGATGTTGGCAAAGGTGCCCACTGCGCCGGAAATAGCGCAGGTCGCGATTTCTTTTCGAGCTCCCTCTAACCTCATTCTGCACCGATCAAACTCAGCATAAGCCTGGGCCATTTTTAGACCAAAAGTCGTTGGTTCGGCATGAATACCGTGGCTGCGTCCAATGCATATGTCGTTTTTGTGTTCGATTGCTCGCCGTTTCAGGACGGCGAGCAATCGAACCATGTCGTCGAGTAGAATGTCGGTGGCCTTGACCAATTGAACATTAAAACAGGTGTCCAGCACATCAGACGAGGTCATACCCTGATGCACGAAACGGGCCGATGGGCCTACGTGTTCCGCTAGATTTGTTAAAAAGGCTAGCACATCATGATGAATTTCCGCTTCTATGGCGTCAATGCGGGCTATGTCAAAAGTTCCCTTTTCCCAGATTTCTTTCGCGGCCTGTTGCGGAATTACGCCTAGTTTGGCCTGGGCATCGCAGGCATGGGCTTCGATTTCGAACCAGATTTCGAATTTGCTTGCGGCTGACCAAATACGAGCCATTTCAGGGCGCGTGTAGCGCGGGATCATATTTGCGATCCTATTTCTTTGATTAGTGACTTGGACGGTCTTCATACACCCGTTAGGCTGTCCGGGAAAGATATCAGGGCGATTTTTTGGCCAGAAAGATAAGGCATGACCGATAATCTCTTAACCGAACTGCAACAGGCCGTACCATTGGCCATGACGTCTCTGGATCTGTCTTCTGAGCCAGGAAAGCCCGGACTAATTATTGTCGATATTGTCAACGGGTTTGCCACAGTTGGCGCTGGAAATTTGGCGCCGCCGATCGAGAACCGGCAAGTCAGCCGAATGGTTGACGAAGCTGACCGGCTTGCCAGGGACTTCAAAGAGCGTGATTTTCCTATACTGGCATTCTTAGATAGCCATCAACCGGGCAAGGCGGAGCCGCCATATCCACCTCATTGCGAAATTGGAACGGGCGAGGAAGACTTTGTGCCAGAACTTTTGTGGCTGGAGAAAACAGGGAGTGCTACTCTCGTTCGAAAAGACTGCATAAACGGATTTATCGGCGCATATCAATCCGACGGAACCAACGCCTTATTGGATTGGTTAAACGTGAATCAAATCAGCGACGTTCTTACCGTGGGTATCTGCACAGACATTTGCGTTATGGATATGGTTCTTACTCTGCTTTCTGCCCGCAATCACGGCATGGCACCGGCGTTGCGGGACGTGCATGTCTATGACCAGGGCTGTGCCACTTTTGATTTGCCCAGGACAGTGGCTGAGGACCTGAAGCTAGGTCCCGCCGCAGCCCATCCCCAGGCTCCCACTCACCATATGGGTCTGTATTTTATGGCGTCACGGGGTGCGCTTCTGGTGGACAAGGTCTTAGTTTAGCCACCCTGCAATTTATTGATTGCCCGGCGCATGGCTCGGCCGGCTGCCTTAGCTGGGTCCTCGTCGCGAGCGATCTGCTTGACTTCCTTTGCGACACCACGCGCAGCGCGAGTTGCTTGATCCCGCGCCACAGGGTCAGATGCAATTTTCCGTACCGCATAACGAGCAATATGCCGCAATAAAAATGCCATACTTAATCGTAGCGAAAAGTGCGGCATGCGGCTAGCACTGCATTTATCAAATCCCAAACTTGGCACTTTGAAATTCGCGCAAATAGATAGATGTATTTTGATATAGGTAGCCGTTTTAGCGTCCAAAACCCAGGTCACTGGCTAACCATCGGTTGCGATTGACGAACGGGTATGTCCCGTTAATAGTAGTAACGCAAATCTTCATAGTGCGGGCCCCCATCCGATGCCGAAAATTCATTCGCAAATAGACCCTAGTTCACCGGCCTTCAAGGAAAACCGCGCCGCCATGTTGGATCAGATCAATGAACTGCGTGAGTTGGAAAGAATGATACGGGCACGCTCCGAACAAAGTCGGGATCGCTTCCAATCGCGTAATCAATTATTGCCCCGTGACCGGCTGGAGTTACTGTTAGACCGTGGCACTTCATGGCTGGAGTTATCGACCACCGCTGGCTACAAAACCTACGATGACGATGGCGGTGACAATATTTCCGGTGCCCGCCTCATTACCGGCATTGGGGTAGTCTCCGGCGTGCGCTGTGTGGTGATCGTAGATGACAGCGGTATTTTGGCCGGGGCCTTGCACACCCATGGCGTGGACAAGATGAACCGAGCTTTTGACTTGGCCCAGGAAAACAAATTGCCGGTTATTCACCTTGTACAATCGGCAGGTGCCGATTTGCTGGATTATGTACCGGCGACTTGGGTGCGGGCAGGAGGCATGTTTTACAAACAGGCTAAGTTGTCGGCGTCGGGTTGCCCAGTGATTTCAGTTGTACACGGTTCCTCCACAGCTGGCGGCGCCTACATGCCGGGCATGTCTGATTATGTGGTGATGGTGCGCAATCAGGCCATGGCCTTTTTGGCGGGCCCTCCTCTGGTTCGCGCCGCCACGGGCGAAGTGGCTGCAGCGGAGGAACTGGGCGGCACCAATATGCATGCCAGCATTTCTGGTTTAACCGAATATGTGGCAGAAGATGATCCCCAGGCCCTGAGTATTTGCCGGGATATAGTGGCGCACCTTAACTGGCAGAACTGCCTAACGTCGACCAAGGAAGGCACTTGGGATGACCCAGCCTACGATATCGACGAATTATGCGGCATAGTGCCGACGGAATACCAGCGGCCCTATGATGTTCGTGAGGTAATCGCACGGCTAGTCGATGGATCGGACTTCCTAGAATTCAAGGCGGAATTCGATATACAAACAATTTGTGGCCAAGCCAACATTATGGGCTGGCCCTGCGGCATTATTGGTAATAACGGTCCCATCACACCTAATGGCGCCACCAAGGCCGCCCAATTTATGCAGCTGTGCGATCAATCGAATACGCCATTGATCTATCTAATGAATACAACCGGCTTCATAGTTGGTCGAGAGGCGGAGGAGGGTGGCATGATTAAGCACGGGGCAAAAATGATTCAGGCCGTCTCCAACGTTTCGGTCCCACGTCTGACCTTAATGATCGGCGCTTCCTTTGGGGCAGGGGCCTATGCAATGTCTGGCTGGTCCTACGAACCGCGCTTCCTGTTGGGCTGGCCGAATATCTCCGCCGGCGTCATGGGTGCGAAGCAGGCTGCCCTGGTCATGCGAATTGTGCATGAGGCAAAAGCAAAGCGGCAGGGCGACCCGCCAAATCAAGCAGAGCTGGATACCTTGGAAGAGAAGGTAATTGAGCTCTATAGTGCCTCCGAATCTGCGTATTACTATACAGCTCGAATGTGGACAGACGGCCTGATCGACCCCCGAGACAGCCGCCAAGCCCTGGGTTTGCTGTTAACGATCTGTGATGAAGCAGCTCAACGCACTCTCAACCCAAACAGTTTTGGTGTCGCTCGCCTATAGGATTGGAACGAATGGCTCAAAATTTTGAATATATCAAGAGTAATGGCCAGACCCTGCGTGTCGCCATTTCAGGTGACGGGCCTCTAGTGCTTTTGATACATGGTTGGCCGGAAAGTTGGTATTCCTGGCGCCACCAGATCCAGGCGTTGTCGGCGGCTGGTTACAAGGTTGCCGCACCCGACGTGCGTGGCTATGGCGGATCAGATAAACCAGAACCCATTGAAGCCTACGACATGGCCAACATGACCGCCGATATTGCCGGTCTGGTTGACGCCATGGGAAGAGAGCCGGCAGTGGTAATCGGCCACGACTGGGGCGCTCCCATTGCCTGGAATACGGCACTATTACATGCCGATAAGGTCCGTGCTGTTGCGGGCCTGAGCGTTCCCTATACGGGCCCGGGACAGGCGCCTTTCATAGAAATCGCTAAGAAAATTTACAGGGATCAGTTCTTTTATCAAATCTACTTTCAGGATCCCGGTATTGCAGAAGCCGAGTTGGAGGCCGACGTGCGGGAAACTTTGCGTAAAATCTACTACTGGATCTCTGGCGAAGGTCTATGTGCCAGGACACTGGATAACAAACCAGCCGACGCCAAACTGCTGGACGGAATGGAAGACCCAGGTCAACTCCCACCTTGGATGAGCGCCGAGGACTTGGACTATTACGTTTCTCAGTTCAAGGAAAGTGGCTTTCGCGGGCCACTTAACAGGTATCGCAATCATTATAGAGATTTTGAGTTCCTGTCATCACATGGGGATAGGAAAATTCTCCAGCCAGCAGCGTTTATCTCGGGTACCTTAAAGCCTGTTTTGAATTTTGTGCCCGGTGTGGATCTGATAGCCAACATGCGCAAAAAACTTGGAGATTTGCGCATTGTCGAAATGGTCGACGGCGCCGGGCATTGGGTGCAACAGGAACGACCAGACGAGGTCAACGCAATCCTTCTGAGATTTTTGTCCGAATTGTCTTGAGTTCATGAAAATCCTGAGCTGGACGTTACCTTTCCGGCGGATTCCACAACTAATAATACCCGATCAGAAACATTTTGCTCGACACCGATTGATTTTCGACGGTAAGTGAAACATCCAAAAATTTATAGACCTATCCACCTATATGAATCTGCTATTGATCAATTGTACTCTCGGCCCTCGCAAGCCGGATTTGGTCTTATCCAAAAGCAATATTGTATAGACGCCCATAAACTTTAATAGTTTCCGAACAGAATTCTAACGGGTATGGCGTACGTAACCATCAGGTTTTCTGTTCCAGGATTTTTGTCGCCGATGGAGGCATTGGACATATGACTTATAGAAAGACCAAGGCGTGAGCGATCGTCAAGGCGATAGGAAATCTCCAACTGACTACGGAATTCTAGGTCATACCCCAGGTTCTTGCTATCACCTTTATGATAATAGCCAGGGGCGAAACTTAGTGTCGTGACAATACGTCGCCCCAAGAAAACATCAACTAAACCACCAGCATATCCATAGGCGCCGCCGTCTGAATTTCCCATGACACCGGCAAAAGGCTTGAAAATCCACAACTTGAGGTTTGAGCGGTATTCCAACCGTCCTTCTGCTGCTTTTTGATCCTTGCCTAGATCAAAAACGCCGCCACTGAAACTTAGAAAATCCGGTTCCTCAGCTCCTTGGGCTGGCAGAACCAGGCCGATTGCAAAAAGAGCTGTCAAAAAGGCAGGCCAACGCAACATCATTATTCTATTCCTAAAGTTTTTTTGGCAGTTTATGCGAAGCCAAAGCTCTGGGGAATGGCGGAAGTGCGTATGTTCATCCTAATATTTATCACATGGACTATGGCGTTTATAGAACGGACCTTGAACCCCTCGCACGAAACTGCCATCAAGGATGTCTCTGTGGCGGTAGATGCATATTGATAGAGAATTCCGATGATTGATTTTTCCTTGCCTGATGACCTGGTGGAGTTGCGGGACCGAGTGACTACTTTTATTCGTGACCAGGTTATGCCGTTTGAGACGGATGAGCGGCAGGAATTTCACGGACCAACTGATGATTTGCGCCGGGAATTGGTCGATAGATCTAAGACGGCTGGGCTGCTGTCTCCCCATGGCCCCACAGAATTCGGCGGCCTAGGTTTGAACCATTTGGAAATGGCTGTGGTTTTCGAGGCTGCCGGGTATTCAACCTTGGGGCCTCTCGCCCTAAATATTCAAGCTCCGGACGAAGGTAACACCAACTTACTGAGTCAGGTTGCCTCACAGGAACAAAAGGAACGTTGGCTAGCGCCCCTAGTCGCGGGGAAAGTCCGGTCGGTTTTCGCCATGACCGAGCCTGATGGTGGCGCTGGGTCGGATCCCTCACTCCTGCGTACGGAGGCACGGCCCGATGTCGAGGACTATATCATCAATGGAAGAAAATGGCTGATCACAGGTATGCCCGGGGCGTCGTTTCAAATTCTTATGGCCCGAACTTTTGATAAAGCGGGTAATGATATAGGCGCAACTATGTTCATGATGGACAATAATACGCCCGGCATTGAGATTGTCCGCGTCCTTAACACCCTCGACAGCAACTCGCCAGGCGGTCACGCTGAGGTCTCCTACGACAACGTACGGGTGCCTGCAAGTCAGGTACTCGGCAAAGCCGGGGAGGGCTTCCGGTACGCCCAAGTACGCCTGACACCGGCGCGCATGACCCACTGTATGCGTTGGTTAGGTGCCGCTGTGCGAGCTCACGATATCGCCACGGTCTACGCAAGACAACGTTATGCATTTGGCAAGGTTCTGGGAGAACACGAAGGCGTCGGATTCAAGTTGGCCGAGAATGAAATGGATTTGCATTTTTGCCGCTTAGCTATCTGGCATGCCTGCTGGTTATTAGATCAAGGAGAACAGGCTCGCGATGAAAGCTCCATGAGCAAGGTTCGTTGTTCCGAAGCATTATCGGACGTGGTAGATCGTTCACTACAAATTCTTGGTGGCCGGGGCGTTACCGACGATACAGTGGTGGAACGTATATACCGGGACATCCGTCCGTTTCGCATTTACGATGGTCCTTCGGAGGTACACCGTTGGGCTTTGGCACGAAATATCATGAAGCGAAATTAAAATGTTGAGTGAAATCGAAGTCGCTAATGAACGGCTACCTATTCGTGAAAGTTTGAAGCGAGAAATCGAAGTAGCTTGGATCCGACTGGCGAGCGCTGGAACTTGGTGGACAGGGGTGGAACGCTTAAACATCGCGGCGGAAGCGCGCCATGCATTGGATTGCGATCTGTGTCAGCAACGTTTGAAGGCACTCTCCCCTAATGCTGTGGATGGAAAACATGAAGCATTGGACAGATTGCCGGAGGGGGTCGTTGAAGCTATCCACCGGTTGGTTAATGACGCCGGGCGGATCACCAAAAATTGGTTACGTTCTTTGGACATCGAAGATACTCAATATGTGGAAATAATTGGGGTCATCGCCGTTTTGACGGGCCTGGATACCTTTGATAGGGCACTTGGTCAGCCACTCCGCTCATTACCTGCCCCAATCGCCGGCGAACCCACGCGACTCAAACCGGCTGGTGCCAAGAACGATCTTGCCTGGGTCAAAACCGTAGCGCCAGAAGATGTGGGAACAAGGGATCCAAATCCCTACCCTGTACATGGCGATAAGAATATTCACCGGGCACTGAGCCTGGTGCCCCAGGAAGTCTTTAATTTCTTCGACCTGGATGTGGAATTGTATCTAAAGGATCATGAGATCCGAGATTTTGAGAGAGAGTACCGAGCCATCAGCCACGCCCAGATTGAACTAATTGCAGGTCGAACCTCAGCCCTCGCCGGGTGTTTCTACTGAACCACCTCGCACTCAGTTCTGCTCCGTGCGAGCGGCGAACATTCTGGTGATGCCTACGACCTAAATGCTGTGATGTCCGATGATGGCCTGGTTGACAGTATAGCCAACGGAAAAATTCTCATGGATCTGGTGAAGGCTGTCCATCAAGGTGGGACGGAAAACTTGGCCGCAGCAAGAAATACAGTTCGAGCGCTAATGGGGGATTCAGCTTTTGTCGATACCTGCGCCACCATCGCCTCCTTCAGTGCCGTAGTAAAAATTGCAGATGGTACCGGCATTCCC
>CAZDQC010000035.1:0-27863 GCA_964507245.1 uncultured Rhodospirillaceae bacterium | reverse complement strand
GATGCACAGAAAATTCGCCAGGCGGCAGGAAGTGATTAAGAAACAAATCATATCGCCCCCAATTGGTCGACCGAACAGCAATTATTACGGGCGCCAGCCGCGGCATTAATACCGCCAGCGCCGGCTATTCACAAATTTGACCTAACCAGTTTGTCGGATTTTCTGTACCAGATTCTGCAAAGTAGCCTGAACATGTTCGTCTCTGGCGGCAATGGAAAATTCGATGCTGGTGACGACGCCTTCAAAACGGTCAACCAATATGTCTCCGATCTGATCATATGTACCCACCGCGACATATTCGTGCAGGATATCATCGCTAATACGTTTAGGCATCTCGTTCCAACGCCCAGCCTTTGACAATTGCGCCAATTCGGTTGCCAAATCGCCCAAACCATGGATCTCGAAGGCACGGCGATAGGCCGGTGTGGAACAGTAGAAGGCGATACGGGCGCGGGCATCTCGCACCCGTTGCGCCAAGATGTCCTCGTTAGGCGCCGTCGCTACCAATGGTTTCATGGCGATTTCAAAACCGACCAGGGAGCGTCCCGCCCTTGCCAAGCCGGCTTTGACTGCCGGTAACATAACCTGGTCGATATACTTTGGCGTGCAAACGGGATGGGGACGAATGCCATTGGCAACCTCGCCGCCCACCTCACACATACGCGGCCCTACAGCAGCGACGACAATTGGAATATCCGGATTCGCGATGGGCCCTGGATCAAACAGGGGAACCATGAGGTTCAGATTGTAGTGATTGCTTTGATATTCCAGGGGCGTGCGGTCCTGCCAGCACTGCCAGATAGCCCGCACTGCGCCAATATAGTCCCGCATCCAGGGTCCCGGCGTAGACCACTCCATACCGTACCGGCGCCGAATGTGGCCACGCACCTGGGTGCCCAGGCCCAAACAAAATCGACCCTTAGACTGCTTCTGCAAAGTCCAGGCGGACATAGCCATAATTGCCGGACTACGCGGAAAGGCGATGGCAACAGAGGTTCCCAGACCTAAGGTCTCAGTTGACGCCGCCGCCAGGGCCATGATCACAAACGGATCATCCTTGGTCTCCTCTACTACCAGACGGTCATAGCCGAGCTGCTCCACAAGGCGGGCCTCCGCGCTGACTGTATCGATGTCCAGCGGCTGTTCCGGTGCGCGCAGACCTGGATCAAGCTTGCCTAATGGTAGCAGTGTTTCAATTCTCATATTGGGACTACTCCAAAGCTGATCTTGGGAACTATTCGCCTAAAAGACGCTTAGGCGGCTCGCAAGGAGGAACGCCTAGGCTTTCTTCGGTGACTACCGTGTCCTTATGCTACTGGAAGCAGAGCCTATTACTAGGGCAATGGCCAGAATTGATGCGCATGTTGCGTCCTCTGATCAGATACAATTACGTTCGGCAGACGATACAATAATTGGACGCGTCCGGATTATCATGGATCAACCCGGTCCCGGCTCATTTATGTTGTCTAGGGGGTAGATAGGACGACGCACGTTACGGTATTTCAACAGACTGTTGTCCGATGTTGTGACACCGACACCATCCAAAGTGATGGTGTGTTTGGCGATAGGCGCGAAGCCGGCTCGATAATGGATGCGGGATTTCAACAAGATATAGCGTTTGTATGCCGGATCTATCCCCACTGAATGAAAGACACCCTGATCCCACGGCTCATGATGACGGGAGACTATGACAATTTGCATACTGCCTGTATCCAGCACCGCCGTGTGACCCATCCGCACCACCAGGCCATGATACATGGGCCCTCGCACGATCCATTCCCCATCGGTTAACGCCTTGACCTTGCCGGTCATGGTTAGGGGCTCTCCTTCGCGGTCGATTGACGGCATGTCAGTCTTCCCGCCCAATTCCAGGGTCACCGTACTGCCGATGCCAGCCTCCATCATCAGTTGCACGGCGACAGGATCCCACAGGCCGCCCACAGCCACATCCTGTAAATCCTGACGGATCACCTCAGCGATGACTGTCATTACATCCTGATTGCCGCCCGAACCCGTGTTGTCCGAATGGTCCAGCAAAATGACGGGGCCATCTGTGATCGCCTTGGCTCGGGCAACGGCATCGGCCAACGGCTCGTGATTGTAAAGATGCTCCTCCCTCTTTTTCCACATTTCTGAACGTAGGCGCTCTACCACATTATCCGCTGCCGCCTGGTTTCCATCGGCAATGGTGATGCACGAGATACCAGCGTCGTGGATGTCCGCCAGAGCGAAGCCGCCAAATACCGTCGCGGCCATGACCTCGCCAGATGCTTCCACTTCCCGCGTTATGCGGATCAGAGTTTTGAAGGGTTCATCGACGGTACCCTGACGAAGAGTTTGACTTAATACAGGGACACGCCCCCACGACATCACCGGATCTGCCTCGCCGCGCAGTTTGGCCAGCAGAATTTGTCCCACAGTGGTGCCCACCTCGTACATATCAGTATGGGGATAGGTCTTGTATCCGATTAGAGCATCGCAGTTATCCACCATGGTTTGCGTCAGGTTGGCGTGCAGATCGCAAGTTACACAGATTGGCGTATTCGGGGCAGCTCGGCGCACCTGTTCGAGCAAGGTGCCCTCACCATCCTGAGTGCTTTCTGCCACCATGGCGCCATGCAAATCCAGCATAATGGCGTCACAGCCTTTGGCCACCGCCTCCAAAATGTGATCGGACATCAAGTGGTAGGCATCGTCATCCACTGGTCCGGACGGCATGGCCTCGGCCGCGATAGGTGAGATAATTTCGGCCCCGGCTTCACGGCACAATTTGATATAGGCGGACAAGGTCATATTTGTGGGCTCATAGGCCCGGATCACATCCTCTCCGAAACAGGCGCTCCATTCCTCGAACCGGGTCCAGGTTGTAGGCACGGGCGAAAAAGTGTTGGTTTCATGTTTCATCATGGCCATGACGACGCGCATGATGGTGCCTCCTGCAGAAATCCGAATCAATTACGAAACATAGTACAAAAAAACGCCCGGCACGCTGGCCGGGCGCTTCCTAACTTTTAACGTTCTGTTCTATTCGCGGTTGCCAAACAAGTGTAAGAGCATGATGAAAAGGTTAATGAAATCTAGGTACAGTTTCAGGGCACCCATAATAGCTTTTTTACCCATGACCACCTGGCCATCGGACACCAGATACATCTCTTTAATCTTCTGAGTGTCATAGGCTGTCAAACCAGTGAAAACTAAGACGCCGATGACGGAGATGACCCAGTGCATCATGGATGACTGGATGAATAGGTTCACCAGCGAGGCGACGATAATCCCAATCAGGCCCATCATCAGGAAGCTGCCCATCCCCGACAAATCCCTCTTGGTGGTATAACCCCATAGGCTCATGGCGCCAAAAGTTACTGCCGTAATCATGAAAACCCGAACGATGGATGTTTGGGTGTAAATCACAAAAATCGAGGCTAAGGATGCGCCCATCAAGGCCGCGAAAATCCAGAATGTAGTCTGGGCAGTGGTAAAACTCATCTTTTCAATACGGGCGGAAAGGAAAAATACCATTCCCAAAGGCGCCAGCATGACTACCCACATCAGCGGTGTGCCAAAAATCACTTGCATCAGTGCCGGCGTATGGGCCACCGCATAGGCCACGATGCCGCTCAATAACAGGGCCGAGCCCATGTAGTTATAAACCTTCAGCATATATGCCCGAAGGCCTTCGTCAATTTGCGCCTGATCAGCTGCGCCCGCCCTACCTTGGGCAAATACTGAACTTCTTGGATCCAATGCCATTGATCTAACCCCTTGTTGCAATGACTGTATCGAATTTGGAATTCATCTAACTCTAATATTGTCGAAATCCTGCCAAATTTCAAGGTTTATGCCCTAATGGGCGCAGTTTTTCACCGGAAATCCAGGCACCTGAATTTAAGCTGTCATTCGTTGCGCAAAAGCGGTCCGGGCTTCCGGCTCAGGGCCAGCCATGTACCGAGCATGCCGACGCCAATCGTTACAAAAAGGCAAATTACAGTGCTAAAAGCGGCCCCGCTGGGCAACCAATACCAGGGCATATGCATAACCTTAGCTACCACGCTCCAGGCCGCTGCTGTGCCAATGATCGCGGCCAAAATGGCAGTAATTAAGCCCAAAAAAATGTATTCGAGAAGATACGTTCCCAGAACCCGGCTTCGGGTCGCTCCTAATACCTTGAGCATCACCGCATCATAAACCCGGCGCTGGTGGTTGGCAGCAATGGCCCCTATGAGGACAAGAACCCCGGCAGCCAGCGTTACGGCTGCGACGGCTCGGACAGCTGCGCCAATATTACGCAAAATCTGGTTCACTGCTTCTAGTGCCTCTCGAATGCGGATTGCTGTGATATTAGGAAAGGCGTCGGTAACCGCCGCCCGAAGAGGCAGTTCCGCTGCCTCGGAAGTCCTGGCGGTGGCAATGTAAGTATGTGGGGCACCTTCCAAAGCGCCCGGAGAAAACACGATAACAAAATTGATCCCCATGGTTGACCAGTCAATACGTCGCAAATTGTGGATGCGGCCCTGAATTTCTCGACCCAGTACATTAACGGTCAGGGTATCGCCGATGCCAACGCCAATTCCCTGAGCGATATTGGCATCGAGAGAAATGAGTGGTGGGCCGGTGTAATTCGCTGGCCACCATTTGCCTGCCACCACATTTGCATCGGGTGGAGGTGGGCCGGTGTAGGTCAGGCCTCGATCACCACGCACGGCCCAGGCAGCCCCAGGCGCAACATGCACCTTGGATGTCTCCACACCATTAATTTTAACCACGCGGCCGCGCAGGGACGGCACTCGCTCAATTTCGTAAACACCTGCAATACCTCGGGCCAGAGTTTCAAATTTATCCGCCTGTTCTGGCAGGATATTTATAAAAAAATAGGCCGGAGCCCGTTTCGGTAGACGGTCATTGACCTGCAGGTTCATATTTCCTTCCACACTAATCACCGCCACTAGAACCGACAGTCCCAGCCCAAAGGATTGCACGACGGGAATAGTGGCCGCCCCGGGCCGGTATAGATTTGCTAGTGCCAGACGCAATACGGCGTTGCGGGGTCGGGGGAGGCGACGAGCCAGATAAACGATACCCATACCGGCAGTCAGGAATGCAACCATGGCGGCACCGGCGCCAAAAACAAACCAAACAGCAAAAGGCCGCTCCTCCGCCGTAAAAATTACCAGAGTTGCTAATACGGCGAACGTCAGCACAGCAAGGGCCATATAGCGCCAGGGCGGCCGAGACGGCATAGGCGCGGCCAGATCCCTAAACAGGGCACCTGCGGGCACCCCTTGAGCTCGTGCCAGGGGCCAGACCGTAAAGGCCAGTACCGTGAGAAATCCGAAAGCCGCCGCCAGCAGCATAGGTAGAAAATGAAGGCTAAAGTGAATTTCAAACGGTAGTAGCCCGGCAAGCAATCCGGACAAAGCTATTGGTGTGATCGTGCCAATAATCAACCCAACGGCAACACCAAGAAATGTGATGGCCCCGACTAACAGCAGATAGACCTGAAATATTAGACGTGCCGGCGCACCCAGGCACTTCAAGGTAGCAATGGTAGCGGTCTTTCCTTCCAGAAAACTGCGTACCGCGTTACTGATACCAAGTCCTCCAACCAACAGGGCCGTCAACCCCACCAGGGTCAGAAACAGGCGCATCCGATCTATGAAACGGCGCAAGCCCGGAGCTCCGTTGCGGGTGTCGCGAATTCGCCAACCTGCTTCCGGAAACCGTGTCTTCAAGTCCCTGATCCAAGCTAAGACATTGCTGCCGGGAGGAAGCGCAATGCGGTAGCGGTAATTAACCTGAGACCCTTCGCGGATCAAATTCGTCGCAGGCAGGCTTGTTTTGGCAACCATCAGGCGCGGTCCCAGGACAAAGGAATCGGCACCGCGATCGGGTTCCCGCACAATGGCGGCTGCAATGCGATAGGTGGCATCTCCCACCCGGATAGGATCACCGACCTTCAGTTTTAACCTTTGTAACAGCCCTTTCTCGGCAATTGCGCCGGGCAAACCATCTCTTATTTTCAAGGCGTGGACCAAATCAAGGTCTGCTTCCAACCGCATGCGGCCGTGCAGGGGATAAAACTCATCCACACCCTTCAACTCCACTACGCCACGCCGGGCACCGTCGGGTCGGCGGGCCATAGAGCGCATTTCAATCACTTGGCTGACCTGCCCCGCAGCCTTCAGATGGGTAATCTGCGCGGTATTAGCTGGTTGGAGAGACAGGAGAAGCTCCACATCTCCGCCGATCAGTTTACGCCCATCCCGACGAAGTCCGTCCACTAAGGCGTCAGAGAGCGAGCCCACTCCGGCAATTGCCGATACGCCGAGGATTACACAAAGTAAAAATATTCTAAATCCCCGACTTCCGCCGCGTAACTCCCGTCGGGCAACTGCGAAGGCGAGACGTCGGGGCATCTTAAGCAGAAGGCCCCGCTTCAATAATTTTAGCGGGCTCTTTTAAACGACCATCGCCCATATGTACGATACGGTCACAACGTTCGGTCAACGCGGAATCATGGGTGATAAGAATTAATGTGCTATTGGTGATTTGATGCAGCTCAAACATCAATTCAATAATCGCCGAGCCGGTGGATCCGTCAAGGTTGCCAGTGGGCTCGTCCGCTAGCAGTAAACCGGGTCGACGGACCACCGCCCGGGCGAGGGCCACCCTTTGCTGTTCCCCACCAGATAGCTGCGAGGGGTAGTGGCTAAAACGGTGATCCAATCCGACCTGGGACAATGCAGCTTCTGCCTCGGTGAAAGCGTCACTGACACCGGCAAATTCCAATGGCAAGGCCACATTTTCCAGGGCCGTCATGGTGGGGATTAAGTGAAAGGACTGAAAGACGATTCCCACATGGTCCCTGCGGAAACGGGCCAAATCATCTTCCCCCATGGCTTCGAGAAATTGTCCAGCTACCCGTACGCGGCCACGCCCGGGCCGCTCTAAGCCCGCCATCACCGCCAGCAGAGTAGATTTCCCCGAACCCGAAGGACCAACAAGACCAATTGCCTCGCCCAGGGCGACAGACAAGCCAACACCCCTTAATATATCAATCGGCCCCGCCTCGCTGGGCAGCGTCAGGTGCACATCATCCAGGTCGATCATAATGTCGCCAGAATTCAAGCCGTTTTCTCCCTGCAAACGCAAAGCATCTATGGAAAATGGCTACGTGAAACAGCTTGTCAAGGCCAGCGCATTCTTGCTGACCCTGATCGCTATCTGGCCTGCCCAGGCCAAGGATCCCGTAGTATTGACCTTTGGAGATAGCCTGACAGCGGGTTACGGCTTACCGCGAGCTGAAGGGTTTGTGGCCCAATTGCAAGCCGCATTGAAACAGTCCGGGAAAGCAGTCAGAGTTAAGAACGGAAGCGTTTCGGGCGATACCACATCGAGCGGACGGGCGCGGCTAGCTTGGATCTTGAACGAAGCCGTCGACTTGGTAATTGTCGAACTCGGAGCCAATGACGCCTTGTTGGGAATCCCTCCACGGGTAACCCGAAAAAATCTTGGTGCCATTTTGGTAGAGTTAAAGAGACGCAAAATTCCGGTTTTGCTGGCCGGAATGCTGGCACCCCCAAACTGGGGACCGAACTATAGCCAAGCCTTCAATAGCATATATCCCGATTTAGCGAAGTTACATGGCGCAAAATTATACCCGTTCTTCCTGGACGGCGTGGCGGCTAAATCGCATCTTAACCAAAGCGATGGCATTCATCCCAATGCTAATGGTGTCAGGGTTATTGTCGATGCCTTGACACCCTACGTAATTGACCTGTTGGATCGTTAAGTGGAGGCCTAACGCATGCGCCTGTTCGTGGCTATTCCGATCCCTAACCGAATTAAGGGTACCTTGACAGCTTTGTGCGGCGGTGTGGAAGGCGCCCGCTGGCAGGACAGCGAACGCATGCATTTGACATTGCGATTTATCGGCGAAGTGGATGGCGCTATGGCCAGAGATATTGACGACGTGCTTTATCAAACTGCCAACCCTTGTTTCAATCTATCTCTTCGCGGCACGGGGTTCTTTAACGAACGGGGACTACCACGCGTCCTATGGGCGGGTGTCGGGGACGACACCGAATTACGTAGACTACATAAAAAAATTCAACATGGGCTTAAGGCCGTTGGTTTAGAGCCGGAACACAGACGGTTTCATCCCCACGTGACCCTCGCCCGCCTTAACGGCGCCCCGCTGATCGAAGCCGAAGGTTACACAGCACGATACAGCGAATATAAATCACCTCTCTTTACAGTTGACCGATTTTGCCTAGTTTCGTCTCATTTGTCCCGTGAGGGGGCAATTTACACCATTGAAGCCGAATATCCGTTAGACTCCGGGGTATCGTATGAGGCGTGAAGCTGGCACCCGGAACTGGTATAGATTGGACGGCAATGCGAATTTTTGATTTTGATCTGCACTAACTCTATAGAAGGGAATTTAGATGGGGCCAGACCGCCACCATAGATCACCCATAACTCGACATGGTGGTGAATTTCCGCCCTTATTATCACCATGACTGATCGCCTTGAAGGCCCACGCCGCCAGGAGGCCCTGGACAACCTCCCCAATTGGCAACTACGAACGGACCGAGACGCCATTGCGCGATCCTTTACCTTCAAAGATTTTAACAACGCTTTTACATTCATGACCCAAATCGCCTTGAAGGCCGAGGCGATGAATCATCATCCTGAGTGGTCGAATGTCTACAACCGGATCGAAATTATCCTTACCAGCCATGATGTAGATGGCCTGAGCGAACGTGATGTCAAATTTGCTGAATTTATCGACGCCACACTAAAAACCTTCACACAAGTTCATTAGCGACATAATTTCCAAATTTTGGCCTACAGCCCCTGTGCTGTTCATCGCATGCCGCACAGGGGTGTTTTGACAACGCCGTTTAGGTATCCGGTTCAGGATCATTGAGGCCTGAACAACAATAGCAGCCTCAAAATAATACAAGGTGCTTTGTAAATATTCAGACAGGTAGCCCGGCCTATTCTACAGGCCTCTTCAAAATCCAGCACGAACTGCCATGGCGTAGCGAAATTTACATAAATGCTAGCGAGGCGCCATACGGATGGCACCATCCAAACGAATGGTTTCGGCGTTTAACATAACATTTTCGACAATCTGACGAGCTAGTTGTGCGTACTCGCTTGGCTGTCCCAGCTTTTGCGGAAAGGGTACGGCGTTAGCCAGGGACTGCCGTACGTCGTCGGGTAAGGTGCCGAGCAAAGGAGTTTCGAAGATGCCAGGCGCGATGGTACAAACACGAATGCCCTTGTCGGCAAGATCCCGGGCGACAGGCAAGGTCATACCTACAATCCCGCCCTTGGAGGCAGAATAGGCCGCCTGCCCGATCTGTCCGTCATAAGCAGCAACAGAAGCAGTATTGATGACAACGCCCCTTTCGCCATGGTCCATGGGCTCCAACTCAATCATTGCGGTGGTGACCAGTCGGATGCAATTGAACGTGCCTATCAAGTTTATATTGATGATGCGCTGGAACTGGTCCAAAGGATGCGCCTCGCCCCGTGACGAAGTTTTGATTGCAATCCCCGTACCAGCGCAATTGACTAAAATTCGGCCGACCCCAAGGGCCTGCTTGGTCTCTTCCATGGCTGCAATTACGCTTTCCTCCGAAGTGACATCACAATTGCAGAAGACGCCACCCACTTCTTTCGCGATTTCCAGGCCCTTATCTTCCTGAATATCCCAAATTGCAATTTGCCCACCGGCCTCCGCTAGTTCACGCGCCGTGCCTGCCCCTAGACCAGAGGCTCCCCCCGTAATTATTGCAATATTTCCATCGACTTGCATGATGTCTCGTTCCTTGTCCAGTTACTCTGTTGCCGCCTCATAGCAGATGTCCGCACAGTTGAGCAATCGTTGCAAACGGCATCCAATTCTCCTAATGACTGGTTTGCTGCACCGTGACAGCCTACTAAATTCGGCCATAGTATTTCAGGGAGACCAATGTGATTAATAAGCCACTTTGGCAACCGAACGACGTGCAAGCCGCAACCAGCAACATGGCTCGCTTTATGAGGGAAGCGTCCCATCGCTGGGGCATTGATATCCGGGATTACGATGCACTGCATCGTTGGTCCGTCGACTACCGCGAAGAATTCTGGACAACTGTCTGGGATATTTGCGGTGTGCGTGCGGCCACACGAGGCCAGGTCACTCTACGCAATGGCGACGCCATGCCTGGGGCGGAATGGTTCCCTGAGGCCCGCCTGAACTTCGCCGAAAATTTGCTGCGTGCTGAAGGATCTGAAGCAGCCATCATCTTTTGGGGCGAGGATCGCGTAAAGCGAACCCTGAGCCATAACGATTTACGAAATCAAGTCGCGCAGCTGCAACAAGCATTGCGAGCGGCAAGGGTGGGCGTTGGCGATCGTGTTGCAGGATTTTTACCTAATTTACCCGAGGCTGTTATCGCCATGCTGGCCACGACATCACTAGGCGCAGTCTGGTCTTCCTGCTCGCCAGATTTTGGCGTACAGGGCGTTTTGGACCGGTTTGGCCAAATTGGACCAAAGGTACTGTTCGTGGCGGATGGCTATTTTTATGGCGGCAAAGAATTCGATTGCCTGGACCGAGTTAAGGCCATCACGGCGGAATTGCCCAGTGTCGACCGATTGGTAGTGGTGCCCTATATGCGCACCGCACCGCCCTTGGATGGTTTGTCCAATGTTGTTTCATGGGATGATTTCCTGGCGTCGCACGAGGCCCGTGAGGTCGAATACACACAACTGCCCTTCAATGCCCCGATCTACATCATGTACTCCTCCGGAACCACAGGAGCGCCAAAATGCATCGTGCACGGTGCGGGTGGCACCATACTGCAACATTTGAAGGAGCATCAACTGCATGCAGACGTGCGGCCCGGTGATAGGGTCTTTTATTTCACCACCTGCGGCTGGATGATGTGGAACTGGTTAGTATCGGCTCTAGCGTCAAAGGCAACAATTCTGCTCTACGATGGTTTGCCCGCCTACCCTGACGGCAACATCCTGTTTGATTTAGTCCAGTCGGAAGGTGCAACGCATTTTGGCACATCAGCCAAATGGATCGATTCCATATCCAAAGCAGGCCTTGCACCCATGAATACGCATGATCTGTCAGAGCTGCGGGTGTTACTGTCGACCGGTTCGCCGCTATCGCCCCAGAGCTTCGATTACGTCTACGAAAAAGTAAAATGCAACATCCATCTGGCTTCAATTTGCGGTGGCACGGATATAATCTCATGCTTCATGGGCGGTGTGCCGATCCTTCCAGTTTGGCGTGGTGAAATTCAGGCACCTGGCTTGGGTATGAAGGTTGAGGTGTTTGATGACACTGGCCAAGTTGCAAGTGTCGAACCTGGGGAATTGGTCTGTACCGCCGCGTTCCCCTCCATGCCCATCTATTTCTGGAACGACGACAGTGGCGAAAAGTACCGGGCCGCCTATTTTAATGTCTATCCCAATATCTGGCGCCACGGCGACTGGGTCAGCTTCACTGAACACGGCGGAATGGTTGTTTACGGACGTTCGGACGCCACATTGAACCCGGGCGGTGTGCGCATCGGTACAGCAGAGGTCTACCGGCAAGTAGAACAGTTGGAAGAGGTCCTAGAAGGACTGGTCGTAGGCCAGCAATGGGAAAACGATACTCGTATTATCCTGTTTGTCATTCTGCGTAGTGGCTACACTCTGAACGAAGAACTAATCAAGCGCATCCGAGAGAAAATCCGCTCCGGTGCCTCACCACGCCATGTTCCAGCAAAAGTATTGCAGGTGGCCGACATCCCCCGCACGGTCAGCGGCAAGATAACTGAAATTGCTATCACCGACGTGATCCACGGCCGGGAGGTGAAAAACCGTGAAGCCCTGGCCAACCCGGAGGCCTTGGGTCTGTATAAGGATCTGCATGAGTTGCAGAGCTAGTCGCTAATGTAATTCCACGATGCCTACGGGAAAAACACGATGATCATCGCGGGCGGCATCCTATTCGAAAATCGGCGCCACCCCGTTGTCCAGAAAGCTAACCAAACGCAACAATTCTCAGAAATCGGCGGCTCCGCTACGAATGCGGTACATTCCCTTTATGCCCGAATTATTTCGACAGAAGACTGCGCTGACGGCAGCGTCCCAACCCCTAAACAGCAAGTGCAGTGATTAGGCCGCTTTTACCAGCATGTCGTTGATGGTCAAACCGTTCTCAGCAACTGAAACATTTATGGTCTCACCATCGCTTAAGGCGCTTTCTAAGAGCTGCTCTGCCAATGGATTCTGCAACTGCCGCTGAATCACTCGCTTAAGGGGACGAGCACCGTAAACCGGGTCGTAGCCGGCCTTAGCTAACCAGTCCCGCGCCCGAGCATCTAGAGACAAATTCAATTGCCGATTCATCAAGAGAGCCTTTAAGTGACGTAGTTGGATATCTACGATAGCACCCATATGCTCGCGGGCTAACCGATGGAATAGGATTATCTCGTCCAACCTGTTCAAAAACTCCGGTCGGAATTGCGCCTGCACCATCGCCATTACGCCGTCGCGCGCAGCCTCTGAATCCTCACTATCAGCCAGGGCCGCGAGATGTTCGGAGCCAAGGTTGGAGGTCAGGACGATGATCGTGTTGGTGAAATTAACGGTGCGTCCCTGACCATCGGTCATACGACCGTCATCCAAAACCTGCAGGAGCACGTTGAAGACGTCTGGGTGTGCTTTCTCCACCTCGTCGAAGAGCACCACCTGATAGGGACGCCGGCGTACAGTTTCTGCCAACGTGCCACCCTCGTCATAACCCACATATCCCGGTGGGGCGCCGATTAGACGGGACACTGCATGTTTCTCCATGTATTCCGACATATCGATGCGGGTCATGGCAGCTTCATCGTCGAATAGGAACTCCGCCAAGGCCTTACACAGTTCCGTCTTACCCACGCCAGTGGGACCGAGGAATAAGAAGGTGCCGATGGGCCGGCAGGGGTCCTGCAGACCCGCCCGGGCTCTTCGGACAGCGTTGGAGACGGCAGATAATGCCTCCGCCTGACCGATGACGCGGTCACCTAGGTGCCGTTCCATAGCTAGTAGCTTGTCCCGCTCACTTGCCAGCATGTTTTCAACAGGAACGCCAGTCCAACGGGCTACCACGGCAGCAATATCTTCTTCTCCCACCATCTCGCGCAACATATGGCCGCTGTTATTGGTGCAAACGCCCTGCGCCTCTTCAATGCGTTTTGTCAAATCAGGAATAACGCCATAGGCTAATTCAGAGGCGCGACCTAGGTCCCCCTGCCGTCGCGCCATTTCCGCTTCCAGTCGAGCTTGTTCTAGTTGCTCTTTTAGGTCTTGGGTCTCGCTCAATTTTTCCTTTTCACTCCGCCAGGACGCTGTCAAGGCAGCGGACCTGCTTTCCAGATCAGCTAATTCGCTTTCCAGTTTTTCCAACCGCGCGATGGTGGCGTCATCGTACTCTTTCTTTAAAGCTTCGCGCTCGATCTTCATTTGGATTATACGCCGATCCAGTTCGTCAATTTCCTCTGGCTTGGAATCGATTTCCATGCGGATACGGCTGGCCGCTTCGTCCATCAGATCAATAGCCTTGTCGGGCAAAAAACGGTCGGTGATGTAACGATTCGAAAGGTTAGCGGCAGCGACCAAGGCACAATCGGAAATACGCACCCCATGGTGCAATTCGTATTTTTCGTTCAGGCCGCGTAGAATAGAGATAGTATCCTGAACCGTGGGCTCCATAACCATTACAGGTTGAAATCGCCGCGCCAGCGCAGCGTCTTTCTCTATATGTTTACGGTACTCATCCAAAGTAGTGGCGCCGACGCAATGCAATTCGCCCCGGGCCAAGGCCGGTTTTAAAAGATTGGAAGCATCCATACTGCCTTCCGCTGCGCCAGCCCCTACTAAGGTGTGCAATTCATCAATGAACAGTACAATTTCGCCCGCAGCCGCCTCAATCTCAGACAGCACAGCCTTCAGCCGTTCTTCGAATTCACCGCGAAACTTAGCGCCAGCTATCAAGGCCCCTAAATCCAACACCAGCAGGTTCTTATTCTGCAAAATTTCTGGTACATCGCCATTCATGATGCGGATAGCCAAGCCTTCCACGATGGCGGTTTTGCCCACACCCGGCTCTCCGATTAATACCGGATTATTTTTGGTCCGGCGGGACAGCACCTGAACCGTGCGACGTATTTCTTCATCCCGGCCTATCACGGGATCAAGTTTGCCTTCCCGTGCCGCCTCGGTCAGATTGCGGGCGTATTTTTTTAAGGCATCATAGGCGACATCGGCCATAGCGCTATCAGCAGTGCGCCCTTTGCGCATGTCATTGATGGCAGTGTTCAGATTTTGAGGCGTCACTCCAGCCTTCTTCATCGCCGATGCAGCCGGTGTAGATGTCGCCGTGACTAAGGCCAACAACAAGCATTCGACCGTAACAAAACTATCACCTGCTTTTTCTGCTATCTGTTCCGAGGCTTCGAACAAACGCGCCATCTCCGGCTCCATGAAAAGCTGCCCGGCACCACTGCCTTCCACTTTCGGCAGTTTTGCTAACGCCTCTTCATTATTCAGCCGCGCCTTCGTGGCATCACCACCCACCGCCGCAATGAGTGAAACGGTGATGCCGTCCTCATCATCAAGCAGAACTTCCAATAAATGTTGTGGAGTGAATTGCTGATGCCCAGACTGTTGGGCTAGTATCTGTGCGGCTTGAACAAAGCCGCGGCTACGCTCGGTGTACTTTTCGAAATCCATAATTCCATCCTTCTAAGCACGTACCACACAACCCTGAAGAAGAGCTTGTGTTCAACGCCTTGTCGTGAACATCTTGCAGTCGAGGCTGGGTCCTTCTATGAAGCGACCTCGGCAACTCATAACATACATTGAATATGGTGTTGCCGAGGCGCAACACAAGACCTTAATCAATTGGATCAACATGAGCCGCATCGCCCAAATATTCCGTTATCCCGTCAAGGGCCTAAGCCCGGAACCTATGTCCAAGGTTGAGCTGAAACCAGGCGGTTGCATTCCCTTGGACCGGGCCTTTGCTTTGGCTCACGGCTCGACCAAATTCGATCCGATGGAACCTAAATTTCTTCCGAAAACGAAGTTTCTGATGCTAGCACAAAACGAGCGCTTGGCCTCTTTGCGCAGCCGCTACCTGGAAAAATCACAAGAGCTGGTGATTGAGCGGGACGGCCATCAAGTGGCCCGTGGCCGTTTGGACCAGCCCATAGGCAGGCAAATGATTGAACAGTTCTTCGCCGGCTATTTAGGCGACGAGGTACGAGGCAGCCCGAAATTACTGCGTGCCCCCCGACACACATTTTCCGACGTGCCGCGCCACTGTCTGTCGCTGATCAACATCTCATCTCTGCGAGAACTGGAAAGGGTCCTGAAAGCGCCGATAGACCCCTTGCGGTTTCGCGCCAACCTTTATTTTGATACCGGCACCCCATGGAAAGAATTCGATTGGTGCGATAAGGAATTCAAGATTGGTGGCGCGACGGTGAAAGGATTAATCCGTACACAGCGGTGCGCAGCAACAAACGTGAACCTGGAAACCGCACGCCGCGACGTAAATATACCCCTGCAGTTAAAACAGGCATTTGGCCATGTTGATATGGGGATCTACGTCAGTGTGATTAACGGTGGCACGATCAGACAGGGCGACAACCTAACGCTACCTGAATAACGAAAACCTGATTTTTACAAAATTGAGGTTGATTGCAGACGTTTATTTGGCATCTTCCGCTACGGTGTTGTCGGTCAGTTCAGGTTCCGTTGCAGCAGATTTTGGCGCCGCTGCAATACGGCGACGACGCGATTGCTGGCGGGGCTCTGGTTCATCATCACCAGAATCGTCATTATCCTGGCCACCGGCTCCTTTCTTGGCACGGACATTGCGGCCACTTTCCGACATAGCGGCCAGTTCTGCTGGATTCATGGGCGCAGCGCGGGTTTCTTCCTCCGCAGTTTCAGCGGTACCTACTTCGATTACTTCCATCTCATCCGCTGCTCCTGCATTAGGCTCAGTAGATTCAGCTGCTGCCTGGAGTGTTGCTTCCCCTATTACGACAGCCGCGTCATCTTTCGCAGCGCCTTCGTTCTCATTTTTCCGTCCGTCCGGATTATTCTGAGTACGACCCCGATTATCTGGTTGGTCGCCATCGCCGTTTTGCCGCAGTTGCCGAGTGGTCTGCAAGACACGGTAATAATGTTCCGCATGCTGATAGAAGTTCTCTGCCGCGACCCGATCGCCAGATAACATGGCATCCCGCGCTAAAGTTGTATATTTTTCATGTACTGTCGACGCCGTACCCCGGATTTTCACGTCCGGGCCACTACTGTCGTAGCTTCGATTGGGAGAATTGTTGTTCCCCCGGCGACCGCTGGGACGGCCACGCCCCCGTCTTTGGGGTCCGTTCTGTCTCATAGCACCGTCTTGAGTTGTCAAAACAAATAAACGACAACACAAGGCTCCCGATTGATCGAAGCACTGGTCCAACTCTCCTAATACGGCTTTCTAACCGCCGTCGGAACCATTTCCAATACCTTCAATCGAACCAAGACAAGCCAACTGCGTTTTGGCTTTCTGCATATACCAGCCCTAAATTGAGCTTCAGAATTCCATTCAGCAATGTGGGTTATCTTATTATTCGGGAACCGCCCGTCCGGTCACGCCAGTTGATTTTTCTGATCGCGGCAGTCGGTCCTCGTCGTTCGATTTAAAAACTAGCCGTTTAGCACGGAAAATCCAACATCTTTTTTTTATTGCTTCTCCGCGCAGAGACAGCGGTCTATTCCAGCCAGGTCGCGATGGGTTTCCGCGATGCGCAAACCGGCTGAAGTCAATATGCAGGCCACATGGTTTGCCTGCCAATATCCACATTCGAGCACGGCCCATCCGCCTGGCTTCAACAGCCTGTGGAGATGGGGCGCCATGGCACGATAGGCAGAAAGGCCGTCGTCACCTCCGTCCAAGGCCAGTTTAGGGTCGTGGTATCGAACCTCTGGTTCCAAATTCTCAGTCTCCGCAGTAGTGACATAGGGTGGATTCGCCAGGATCAAATCAAAAGAACCTGATAAAGCTTTGCCCCAATCCCCAACCATGAACCGAGCCTGATCATAAAGTCTTAAGTTCTGCGCATTCTCCATGGCCTGTTGCACAGAGGCATAGGAATAGTCCACGCCCAGACCCCATGCACCAGGACGTTCTGCCAAAACAGCCAGCAATAAGCAGCCCGACCCCGTGCCAAAATCCGCGATCACATAATTTCCGGTCTCGTTCGGCATTTGGGCCAAAGCGGCAGCGATCAGAGTTTCGCTATCAGGCCGCGGATCGAAAACCTCATCCGAAATCTGTAATTCCAGACTCCAAAATTCCCTCCGCCCCATTAACCGGGATGCCGGTTTTCTCTTCTTACGTTCATCAATCAATTTGGAATAGTTCTCTAGTTCTGCGGCTCCCAAAAAGCGGTCGGCATCGCGGACCAGGGTCAAGCGATCGCCACCAATGACGTGGGCTAAAAGCAAATTTGCATCCAATTGCGGTTCTTCAATTCCGGCATCGCTTAACGCCCGCACGCCGGCGACCACAGCCTGCCGCAAGGTCATATCAGAAACGAACCGCTGCTTTTCAGCCATGACCTTCCAGTTCGGCCAGCAGACCAGCCTGATGGTCGGCGATTAATGCATTCACCACTTCGTCAACCGCTTCTCCGCTCATTACTTTGTCTAGCTTATAAAGAGTCAGATTGATGCGGTGGTCGGTGACCCGACCCTGGGGATAATTATAGGTACGAATTCGTTCGGATCGGTCGCCGCTCCCGACCTGTTCTTTCCGGTCAGCTGCGCGCGCCCTCGCCGCTTTTTGCCGTTCTGCATCATACATGCGGGACCGCAGTACCTTCATAGCCTGGGCCCGGTTCTTGTGCTGCGATTTGTTATCCTGGCACTGTACTACGATGCCTGTAGGTAGGTGGGTGATTCGAATGGCTGAATCTGTCTTATTGACGTGCTGACCTCCCGCACCCTGGGCACGATAGGTATCGACACGCAGGTCAGTGGAGCTAATGTCTACATCAATCTCCTCAGCCTCTGGCAAAACGGCCACGGTGGCAGCTGAGGTATGAATGCGGCCTTGGGATTCAGTTTCCGGTACCCGTTGAACTCGGTGGACGCCGGATTCGAATTTCAGCTTCGCGAATACCCCGCGCCCGGAGACTGACGCCACCGCGTCACGGATACCTCCCAAATCTGATTCACTGATATCCATCAACTCAAATTTCCAGCCATTAATTTCGGCATAGCGCTGATACATCCGCAACAAGTCGGCCGCGAATAAGGCAGCTTCGTCGCCACCTGTGCCAGCTCGCACTTCCAGGATAGCATTTCTGTCATCGGCGGCATCGCGGGGCAGAATTGCCACCTGCAACTCATTTTCCAAGGTAGGGAGTTTCTCCTGCGCAGCCGCCATTTCCTCGGCCGCCAATTCGCGAATTTCCCAATCGCTATTCGTATCGGCAACCATGGCATCCAGACCGGCTATTTCCATACGCAAACTCCGCACTGCTCGGGCTGTTTTGGCCACGGGCGTCAGTTCCGCATAGTCCTTGGACAGACGCACAAATTCGTCACCGGACCCGCCTTCAGCCATTGTGGCTTCAAGCTCTGCCATTCGCTTGAGAATACCGTCTATCTGTTCCTCGCCAATCATAGGCCATATTTTTTCAGAAGTGCCGTTACGTCGTCCAATGCCACTTCGACTTGCCTGCCATCATCAAAATTACGCAACGTGATAACTTTCTTGGCTATCTCGTTCTCGCCCAGAATAAGTGCAGCGCGAGCGTTCAATTTATTGGCGCGCTTCAATCGCCTGCTGAGATTGCCGCGGAAGGCCATATCGACCACAAAACCGCTCCGTCGCAGATCGTAGCAAATTTTTAGCGCCAACCTTTCCGCCGCTTCACCAAGAGGAACCATGGCAATAGGACGATCCCCGTCCGGCGCCGTGGTAGCTAACATCGCCAGGCGCTCAATACCGCCGGCCCAACCAATTCCAGGCGTTTGCGGGCCACCCAGCATCTTGATCAAGCCGTCGTACCTGCCACCAGCGATTACCGCACCTTGGGAACCCAAAGCATCCGTAAAAAACTCGAACGCGGTGTGGGTGTAGTAGTCTAGGCCCCGCACCAGTCTCGGGTTCAAATTATAGTCAATGCCCAGCACATCCAGACCGTCACATACCGAAGCAAAGAAATCCTGTGATTCTGAATTAAGGAAATCGGTCATTATGGGTGCGTCGATGACGATCTTCTGATCCCCTTCATCCTTTGAATCTAGTATGCGAAGCGGATTACGCTGAAGCCGATCAACGCTATCTTCCGACAAATTCGCCTTGTGATCGGTAAAGTAAGTAACCAAAGCATCGCGATAGTCGCTGCGACTATCCGAATCGCCCAACGTGTTTAATTCCAACGCGCAAAGGTCCAAAATACCTAAGTCATGTAGGATTTCGGTGCCAAGTGCGATAATTTCAATATCCGCACCGGGACCGTCAACACCTAGGATTTCCGCATCAATTTGATGAAATTGACGCTGCCGGCCCTTTTGTGGACGCTCGTAGCGAAAAGCCGGTCCGTGGGCAAAGAATTTCAAGGGTAAATCCTGCTGCATTCCGCCCGTAATAAAGGCGCGGCAAATACCGGCGGTGAATTCCGGACGTAGAGTAATGTTTTCGCCACCGCGATCGGTGAAGGTATACATTTCCTTGCGCACCACATCAGACCCCTCGCCTATGGTGCGAGCGAAGACAGGGGTGAATTCAAAAATCGGCACGTCGATGTCGCCAAAACCGTACCGGCGGGCACAATTGTGCGCCGTTGCAACCACATGCCTGTGGCGAGCCGCCGCATCACCAATGATGTCATGGGTGCCGCGTACCGATTGTAACTTGGCCATACGCTTTACTCCGCTTGAATTTCCGCCACCCTAGCCTCAACCAATTCGACTACATGATCTACAAAGCCTTCGCTGTCGATCTTGTGATCCGCAACACCGCTTAAATACACGAGGTGAGTACCATTGCCTCCACCCGTGACGCCGACGTCCGTCTCCCGTGCCTCGCCGGGGCCATTGACTACACAGCCCATGATAGACAGGGTCAAGGGGGTGGTGATATGGGCCAGGCGCTCCTCTAAAATTTCAACCGTCTTAATCACGGGAAAGGCCTGCCGGGCGCAAGACGGACAGCTGATAATGGAGACGCCTCGACGGCGAAGGCCGAGCGATTTCAAGATTTCGAAACCCGCATATACCTCTTCTACGGGATCGGCTGACAGAGAGACCCGGATAGTATCGCCAATCCCCGCCCACAGGAGACTACCTAAGCCGACGGATGATTTCACGATGCCGCCACGTAGGGCGCCAGCTTCGGTGATGCCCAAATGCAAAGGAAAATCACAAGCCTCTGCCAGGCTTTGATAAGCCGCGACACACAGAAACACGTCCGAGGCCTTCACGGAAATCTTGAAATTCTCAAAATTGTTGTCTGCCAGCAAACGCGCGTGATTTAGAGCGCTTTCCACCATGGCCTCAGGGCAAGGTTCGCCATAGTGCTCCAGCAGCTCCCTTTCCAAGCTGCCCGCATTAACACCAATTCGCATGGAACAACCATTGGCACGGGCGGCGTCCACCACCTCGCTCACCCGGGTCGCGGAGCCGATATTTCCTGGATTAATCCGCAAACAGGCTGCGCCATTGTCCGCAGCCTCCAGGGCCCGTCTGTAGTGGAAATGAATATCTGCAACGATCGGAATGCTAGTCTGATCAACAATTTCCTTTAGAGCGGCAGAAGATGCAGCGTCAGGGCAACTGACCCTCACGATATCTGCGCCCGCTCGTTCCAAGGCCTTTATCTGAGTCACGGTCGCCTCTACGTCATGGGTTGGCGTAGTAGTCATGGATTGCACTGTGATAGGGGCTCCACCACCTACTGGGACGTTACCCACCATGACTTGCCGGCATTTTCGGCGGCAAATATCGCGATAGGGACGAAGGCTCATAGCTGGTTCTCAGATGTTGGCATCACCACCTTGATGGCTTGGCAAATTTGTGTGGGATGCAATAGCAACTATTTACGGCGGATAACAGACCGGATCAAGAATACCTTGTTTAGACGTCACTGGCGATTGGTCATCGAAGAATGCATATGTCCCCACAGATAGTCCGCGTTCAGTTTGATATTTCGGCGTATCTGGCCCACTGGCCCCAGGGCTCCAAGCGCTTCACCATCGACCATGACCTCAATGGCCCCAGCATTTCCAGTCATCAATACAAGATCCACCCTGTTGGGGGCGTGATAACTATCACCAGGGCGCAACATGCGCGTTAGCAGCAACTCATTGTTAGCGCCCTGTACCTGAACCCAAGATTCAGCCCGCGCGCGAAGAATTACGCGCACGTCTCTGTTAGAAGCTCCATAGGCTTGCGGTCGATAGCTGAGCCCTTCAGATGCTGTCGCCAGCGATGCCCGGCCTTCAGCAGCGCTATAGGTAGGCTCCCCTCTGTTATCCGATAACGGTCTCACCGGCGCCGTCGGCGCCGCGGGTGGTGGCGGTGGCGCCACGGCGACCTGGATCGCAGGCATTACGGGCGCTGTTTCGGCCTCGCTGCTTTCGCTTTTTGGTAGCATGGATGAGTTATTCGGCACGATTGAAGGCGTCGCAATATCCTGCCGTGTCTCCACGGCATAATGTTCGGTTGAACCATCATTCTGCTTCTCCTCGACTGCCGGTTGATTTTTCAGAGCGGTTATCGTTACAGGTTTCCTGGTCGCATTCTTAACTTCGGTAATCACAGTGTCTGCCAGTATATCCAAATCGCCGCTCACTGGTTTATCCATGGTATTGGCTAGGCCCGTCACGTCGGCTGCTGCAGCCCGTTCACCTTCACCCGGTTCCCGATCAGTGCTGATTTTTTCAGAAATTTCCTCTACCTTTTTTGCGATAGTTACTTGCCCAATGGCTTGACCACTTCGGCCCGATACGCTTTGCGTCTTATCTGCAATCGCGGCGACTTTGGTCTTGCTAGCCTTAGCTTCCGCTGTTTTTTTCGTGGTGGATACCGGCAGCGTCTTCAGCTTGAGCTCGGGCGCCTTTTCTGCAACCTGATAGGGCGCTAGCCGCCGCGGTGGTTCAGCTACAATTTCGGCCGGCAGTAAGCCCTGGCGTTCCAGGAATATCCAGCCCCCATATACAGCCCCAGCCACGATTAATGAAATTAGGGCCAAGATCAGACCAGGCCGGCGTGCTTCCTCCACGGGTTCGAGATAGACTAGGCGCCGTTCATCATGTGTTAATATCCCTTCACTCTTGTACTGACGGACGATTTCCTCACCGTCCAGACCCAGAAAATCACTATACGTGCGTAGGAAACCGGTGGCGTATGTCGCACCCGGCAAATCAGCGACCCGCCCTTCTTCCAGGGCAGCAAGATGACGCTGCTGAATACGCAGGGCATTCGACACATAATAAAGGGAGATCTGACGGCGTTGCCGTGCAGCTCGTAATTCCGTTCCAATTCCCGAATAACTTTCGACTACCACGCGCTCTTCAATCTGTTGCATATCCAACCCTTGGACAATACGCCGATTCTGTCCGACTGAGTTGTTTTGTTGTTACTTATCCTCAGGCCATTCGCTTAAGTATTTTGATCGCTCATGGCGACATCTTTCGGACTAGCCCCTGGCGACCTCGTGACCAATACCATATAGATGAAAAACGAACCAATGGCATAGGGTCTTCCATAGTTCTCCGTGGAGAACAAAGAGGTGGCCTTTACCAGCTCAAAAAAATCCAAGTAATTACAATAGTTTAAATAGAAACATTATTGTTTTCGGCAAATTTGACAAAGACATTGCGCAACGTATGTTCTGGAGAATCGTAAATATCCACCATAAAGGCTTTTAATGACGCAATATCGAGACTTCGGACCATCATTTTAACGGCGCCGATCGACGCCGCACCCATGGATATGCTGCGCAACCCCAGGCCTATTAAAGCCATGGCATCTACTGGCCTTCCGGCAGCCTCCCCACACAGACTAACGGGCACCTTCGCATCATCGCAGCGCTGTACAATATCCCGTACTAAGGATAGCGCAGAAGGGCTCAGTTCATCATAGCGGTTCGCCAAACGCGGGTTGCCGCGGTCTGACGCGAACAAGAATTGCATCAAATCATTGCTGCCGATTGAAACAAAATCAACAAGCGGTAGCAACGAAGATAATTGCCAGACCAGGCTAGGCACTTCAAGCATGGTGCCGACCCGCAAGGACGATGGCGCTTTCTCACCAATACGTTCTTGTCGAGCAACTTCACGATCTAACAAAGCTCGGGCCGCCTTGAATTCCGATACGTCCGCAATCATAGGAAACATTATGTTTAACGGCCGGCCCGTCGCTGCCTTCAACAATGCCCGTATTTGCATGCGTAGCAAAACGGGACGGTCCAGCGACAGACGAATTGCACGCCAGCCCATTGCCGGGTTCTTTTCATCATCGTGGCGGGCCAGATAGGGCAAAATTTTGTCGCCGCCTACATCAAGTGTCCGGAATACAACGGGTCGATTGCCGGTTTGATCCATCACCCGGGTATAGAACTGCGTTTGCATGGAAACAGTAGGCAGGGTAGCCTGCACCATAAAATGAAATTCGGTGCGATATAAACCAATACCGTCCGCACCCGTTTCCTTTAGATGCGGCAAATCGACAAGTAGACCGGCATTCAAGTTCAGCTCTACCCGAGTTCCATCCCGGCTAATTGCCGGTTCGTCGCGCAAAGCCGCATATTGCGCCGCCTTGGCTTGGTGCAAATTCAAATTAGCAGTAAAGGCCTCCAAAACATCGCCAGTCGGTCGAATGAACAGTTGCCCGTTATCCCCATCCACCACTAGATCGTCGCCGCTCTCTACCGACGCCAAAAGCTGTTCTACACGACCGATCACCGGAATTTGCAGGGCCCGGGCTACAATAGCTACATGAGACGTTGGGGACCCTTCCTCCAAAACTAATGCCTTGACCCGCTCCACATCGTAATCCAGCAATTCCGCTGGACCCATATTCCAGGCCACTACCACTGCGTCTTCCGGCAGTTCACCTTCAGGTATTTGGCCGCCATACGTCAAATGACGCATTAGGCGGTTTGAAAGATCCTCTAGATCATGCAGCCGCTCCCGTAGATAGGCATCGGTTATCTCAGACATGCGGACACGATTCTCCACCTGTATCCGCTCGACAGCAGCTTCTGCTGTGAAACCGCCCTGAATGGACTCATGTAGTCTCGCCATCCATCCCTTGTCATGGGCGAACATGCGATAAGTTTCAAGTATATCGCGGGATTCCCCCCCCGGCTCTGCAATGGCGGCTTGTAACATACCGTCGACCTGTTGGCGCAGTTCGCCTAGAGCTGCGGTCAGTCGCTCCGCCTCCACATCCACGTCGTCTGCCACATGACGTTCCACCACAATGCGCGGAGCGTGCAGGACCGCTACCCCCCGCGCCAAACCTTCGTTTAAGGACAGCCCTGCCAAACGACGAGGCAAGTCAATAGCGCCAAAGGCACCAACACCAGGTGCCTCTTCCTGCAAGGCACCACCGACCATTTCCGCGAGGACCATAGCAATGGTCTGCATGGCCTCAATCTCGTCGTTGGTATAGTTTCGATTGCTCCTGTTTTGTAGGACCAAGACGCCAACCACTCGTCCACCTCTCAAGACCGGCACGCCCATGAGCGAGCGGTAGTCCTCCTCACCGGTTTCCGGACGAGCGGCGAAATTGGGGTCGGAGCGGGCCTCAGATAGGGCCATGGGTTTTGCTAATTGCGCGATCTGTCCAACCAGGCCTTCTCCAATGCGCAAGGTCGTCCTATGCACTGCACTGGAGTTCAGACCTTCTGTGGCGAATAATTCCAGCACACCGTTCCGCAGCAGATATATCGAACAAACTTCGGCCACCATGTTGGCGGCGATCACATTGACGAGTTGGTCCATGCGCTGTTGTGCTTTGCCTTTCCCGGCCATTACTTCGCGCAAGCGGCGCAGTAGGATCCGAGGTCCCGACGGTACCGCCGCCGCGCTCATACCAGACGTGTGCCCCGACCCAAAGAGGTTGGACGATGCAGGGCTGTAAAATCCAAACCACTCAAGAGACATCCAATCCATAAGCTGAATGCAAACTGCGCAAAGCCAATTCGGTGTATTCAGCACCGATTAATACCGAAATCTTGATCTCGGAGGTCGAAATGGTGTGAATGTTAATACCTTTTTCGGATAGGGCCGCAAACATACGCTGGGCCACGCCGGCATGGCTACGCATGCCTACGCCAATAACCGATATTTTTACAATGTCACCATCAGCAATAATTTTATCGAAGCCTACGGACTCGCGGCGTTCCTTTAGGATTGTCTGAACACGCGGCAAGTCACCTCTAGCTACAGTAAAGGTCATGTCCGTGGTAGCGCCGTCAGGTGATGCACTTTGCACAATCATATCCACATTAACATTGGCATCCGCAAGGGGACCAAATATTGCTGCCGCCACGCCCGGACGGTCGGATACGCGTAAAAGAGTTACCTTTGCCTCGTCCGATGCATAGGTAATACCGCTGACCACCGCTTGTTCCACGATCTCATCCTCATCAACAACTAATGTACCAGGTGAATTGTTAAAACTTGAGAGTACCTGCACCCGAACCCGGTGATTCATAGCCAGTTCGACCGAGCGAGTTTGCAACACCCTCGCGCCCTGTGATGCCATCTCCAGCATTTCTTCGTAGGTAATCCTATCAAGCTTCTTCGCCGCCGTCACGATGCGAGGGTCCGCGGTGTAGACACCGTCAACATCCGTGTAAATGTCACATCGATTCGCATTTAAGGCAGAGGCCAGACCCACAGCTGTAATGTCCGAACCACCACGGCCCAGAGTAGTGACCCGATTGTTGGGCGAAATCCCTTGAAATCCCGCTATGACAGCAACTTCTCCTTCGCCCATGCGGCGAATGACTTCGGCTCCCTTAATATCCTCAATTCGGGCAGAAGAATGTACACCGTCTGTTTGAATTGGAATTTGCCAGCCCAGCCAGGACCGAGCAGCCACGCCCCGTTCCTGCAGCGCCATCGCCAATAGACCGATGGTGATCTGTTCACCAGCAGAAACCACAACATCATATTCACGGGCGTCATGTAGGCTGCACAATTCGCGGGTCCAGTCGATCAATTGGTTGGTAGTTCCCGCCATAGCCGACAAAACTACCGCAATCTCGTCGCCCGCTTTGGCGCTGGCGGCGACACGGTCGGCAACATCGCGCAAGCACTCTATATCGGCCACAGAGGTACCGCCGAATTTCATTACAATACGTGCCATATCCTCACCTGGCGGCAGAACTCCGCCTTAATTCGCCCCTTGAGCGACGATTCCACTGCAATCTGTCGAAGGGCGGCTATACATACTCAAAGCGCTGTGCCCTTACAAGTGAGAGAGCGGCACATTCACAGCTATCCGGCCCACCGCCATAAGACAAGGTGCAGCCTGTATCCGTAACCTACACGACAGGGTACTGGTTCAAGCCCCAGACATGCCAGACGACTTCTTGTTCAACGGTTCCTACCCATATCTTGAGGCATGGACAAGAGGTATGCTAGGCTGCCATGACGTCATCCTGATGGCGTGCCTTCTAAACCAGCCACTCCACCAAATCAAGGACAAGCGCTTCATTTTCCCTAGTTTCTAGCCCCTAAGCGTGCCTCGGTTCTACCCACACTATGTTCAAAAGGCCGGTAAAATCGAAGACATGCCGACAAATGTGCTATGATTGTATTCTTTAGACGAATGGTCAGTAGATGTCGCAGACAGCCAGCGTTGATAGAGAAGAAATTGATCATTTTGCCCGGATGGCGGCGGATTGGTGGGATGCGGATGGACCCATGGGCCCCTTGCATCGTATCAACCCGGTGCGACTGACATATTGCCGCGATACCCTGACGCGGCATTTTGCACTTGATAATCCGGAATTTAAGCCACTTACAGGTTTGGACCTACTGGACGTCGGCTGCGGTGGAGGTCTTCTGTCCGAACCCTTAGCTCGTATGGGTGCTAACGTGACAGCCATAGATGCCAGTGAAGAGATGATCGCAGTGGCGGAAGCCCACGCCAGCGAACAATGTTTGACCATCGACTACAAGGCCGAGACAGCGGAGGGGTTTGTGGCCCAAGGCGCCCTGTTCGATGCTATCGTCAGCATGGAGGTGATCGAACATGTAGTGAATATCAGAGGTTTCATGAGTGCATTGGTGTCGTTGACCCGGCCCGGTGGCGTACTGATCCTGGCTACAATAAACCGCACGCCACTATCTTATCTACAGGCTATCGTGGGTGCGGAATATGTACTTCGCTGGCTACCAGAAGGCACCCATGATTGGCGCCGCTTCCTTAGGCCAGCAGAGTTGGGACGATACCTGCGCGGCGCCGGAGCGGAATTACGTGATATTACCGGAATGCACTATTTGCCCCGCATGGGCGAATGGCAATTGGGCCAACACACAAAGGCCAATTATCTAGCTTATGCCGTGCGACTCAGAAACAAATGAGACCATAATTATTGTGGCGCCTCCCGGGACGAGGACGGCATCCACCACCCGCGACCAAAATTATTGTTTTGCAACAAGTGAGATACTCGCACAGATTGCGTCATTGCAAAGAGCCGACAATGCCTAATTGGTGAGGCCATCAGCATTAATTTTTTCCTCACTAACCATCCAACGGGCTATCAACACGCTGAGTATTATAGC
>CAZDQC010000034.1:15537-27924 GCA_964507245.1 uncultured Rhodospirillaceae bacterium | reverse complement strand
CAATGGACTGGCACCATGAACCTGACAGAACCCCATGCCGGTTCAGATGTAGGTGCCTTGCGCACCAGAGCAGAACCCGCTGGGGATGGTACTTGGCGGATCAAAGGGCAGAAGATATTTATAACCTACGGCGAACATGACTATGTCGAGAACATCATTCACCTCGTACTGGCACGGACCCCGGGGAGCCCCGACGGAACACGTGGTATCTCTTTGTTTGTAGTGCCAAAATTCCTGGTCAACGAGAATTTAAGCCTCGGACAGCGTAATGACTTACGCTGCATCAAGTTGGAAGAAAAGCTGGGCATCCACGCGTCTCCAACCGCCGTTATGAGCTATGGTGACAACGAAGGCGCAGTTGGCTACATGCTAGGCGAAGAGAACAAGGGCATGCGGTGCATGTTTACGATGATGAACGCTGCCCGCTTGGGCGTCGGGATTGAGGGTCTGGCAATCGCAGAGGGGGCCTATCAGCATGCTGTAGCGTATGCTTTGGAACGGCGCCAAGGCAAGTCTATCGGCGCCACGGAACCGGGTTCGTCAGTGATTGTAGAGCATGCGGACGTGCGCCGCATGCTGATGACCATGAAGGCGCAGATCGATGCCATGCGCGCACTTTGTTACGTTAATGGACAGGCTTTGGATCTGGCGCATCATCATGAAGACGAGGATCAGCGCGCTTGGTATAGTCAGTTAGCTGAGTTGCTGACGCCGTTGTCAAAAGCATGGTGCACGGACACAGGCTGTGAAGTCGCATCTCTTGGTGTGCAAATTCACGGCGGCATGGGTTTTATCGAAGAAACGGGGGCGGCGCAATATTTCCGCGATTCGCGGATCGCCCCGATCTATGAAGGCACCAATGGCATTCAGGCCTTGGACTTGGTCATGCGTAAACTGACCATGTCGGGAGGTGAAGTCGTACGACGTTATCTGACTGAGATGCGTGAACTGGACAACGAGCTAGCCGAAGGTGGTAACGTCTTCGCCGCCACGCGGGCCAACTTCGCTGCTGCGCTAGATGGCCTGGAGGAAGCCTCCAACTGGCTTTTGAAGGTAATGGCGGATGACCCTAATTCGGCAGCTGCGGGCGCCACCCCTTACTTGCGTATGTTCGGCCTAACCGTTGGTGGATACCTGATCGCCAAAGGCGGACTACGCGCCATCAAGCTGGCTGACGAACCCGAGGCTGATGGGCCATTTCTGTCAGGACGCACAGCCACAGCGCGGTTCTTCGGAGAGCAATTGTTGCCTCAGGCGCCTGCGCTGCTGCCAGCTATAACAGCGGGCGCGGCGCCATTATATGCGATTCAAGCGGAGCAGCTAGTGAGTTAGAGGAGCAACACCTACTAACTCTTTCCGAATAGGCGCCAATCATCCATGTAAACATGCATTAGGAGGCAATATTTCAACAATATCGTTGGGTTTCCATAGATTTTAAACCTCCTCTAGAATTCTATTTGAGGAAAAGTGACTAGGTGCTGGAGATTGTACTATCAGTACGCTTCGCCAAGCCAGTTCACATTGAAATTTGTCAAACAGAGGGTGAAGGGAGCTACCTTGCTCCAAAGCAGTAGGACAACTTCTCTCTGGGAGCATAAGTTTGACGTACACGTTTAGGCTAAGCTAGCATGGCGTTCGGATTTTTTTCATATCATCAGTGATGAGGTAGTGAACGTGGCGATCGCGGGCCGCGATCGATACACGGAAAGACGATTAATGCCAGTAGACGTCCACAAAAATCTGGAAGTCCAATACGCCTATACAGAGGCCATTGATTTTGGCAGGCCAACTGAAGTGGCGCCCGACATATTCTGGGTCCGAATGCCGTTAGAACTGACCGGTCTAAACCATATAAATCTTTGGCTACTGCGTGATGGGGCAGGCTGGAGCATCGTCGACACCGGCATGCGCTCGGATAAAATCCGTGATCTGTGGGAAAGCGTTTTCGCAGATTTCCTGGAAGGCCGGCCAGTGACTAGGGTGATTTGCACCCACTTTCACCCTGATCATATAGGTCAGGCCGGCTGGCTTACCAGGAAGTGGGATTGCCCATTGTGGATGACACACAGAGAATGGCTGCAAGGCCGCGTTGCTGAGTTTGACCAGCACGACACCGTGCCGGACTGGCATATAGCTTATTTTCGCAAGGCAGGACTATCCGAAACTGCCCTATCAGCAATGGCCAAGAGCAGTTACCGTCATTTCAGTAGCGCGGTGACCCCGCTGCCACCACAAGTTCATTCGGTTCAGGAGACTGAAGACATTGTGATCGGAGGCCGAAAATGGCGGGTCATTATCGGCCGAGGTCATTCTCCGGAACATATGTGCCTGTTCAATTCTGATACTAAGGTGCTGATCTCGGGGGATCAGATCCTGCCAAAAATAACGCCGCATATTGGCGTACATGCTTCGGACCCAGACGCTAACCCCCTACAGCTTTATCTGGATACCCTAACTAATTTTGATCATCTACCCGAAGACACCCTTGTATTGCCATCGCATGGCCTGCCGTTCTATCGCCTGCATCCACGACTTGCCTTTTTGCGGCAGCATCACGACCACCGCCTCATGGTTCTGGAAGATTTCTGCCGTGAACCAACAAAAGTCCTGTCGACCTTAAAAGTTATGTTCTCCCGACAGCTTAATGAATACGAGGCGCTTTTGGGGATGAGCGAAGCCGTCTCGCATCTGCATTTTTTAATGGGCCAAGGGCGTATAATCCGCGAGGCAAACGAAAACGGGGTCTGGCGCTATTGGGCCACCGGCCGGCGGGCGGATGCCGCCTAAAGTTAAATTACTTAGTTTAGACTGGGGTACGACTAGTCTTCGTGGTTACCTCATCGGCTCGGCTGGCGAAATCTTGGCAACACGGGTCGGCCCTTATGGAATTCTACAGATCAATAATGGCGATTTTGCGAAAGCTCTGCAGCAATTCGCCGGTGATTGGTTGAAGGAATTCGCATATTCACCCATTTTGGCGTCGGGCATGATTGGCGCCCGGCAAGGCTGGAACGAGGTGCCCTATGCTGATGTGCCGGCTGGATTGGCAGACCTGCAACCAATCTCCTTCGATGGCTTCGAACAACCATTCTATTTTGTTCCCGGCCTTGTCTTTCACAATCCGGCCGGTGTGCCCGACATCATGCGAGGCGAGGAAACCCAGGTCGTAGGCATCGGCACCGATGGAATTTTCCTTTTACCGGGTAGTCACAGTAAATGGGTCCTCGTCCGGGAGAACAAGATCATTTGGTTTGCAACCTTCATGACAGGGGAACTATTCGCGGCGCTAAAGGACCATACAATCCTGGGCCGTATGATGGCGGGCACGAAACCAGATGACCAGGCATTCAGCCGGGGGGTATCCTGGGGAGAGCAGTCTGGCTCCAGCTTGCAAGCACTATTCAGCGCGCGAACCTTGGCTTTGTTCGGAGACCTGCCGGAATCCGGCGTAGCAGATTATTTGTCAGGTTTGTTAATCGGGGCCGAAATTACTGAGGCACGGGACATGATCGACACTTCAAACACGGACATCACAATTGTTGGCGGACAGGATTTGTCGGATCGTTATGAAAAAGCCCTGGCGATGTGCGGATTACGCAGCCGAGCTGCAGCAAAAGACGCAGCCGCCAGGGGACATTGGCGCATTGCCAAGGCTGCAGGTTTAGTGGCGCCATGATTTTTTTGGCCGGCCAACTAGCGGAACCGCCTCTAATTGCTATTCTGCGCGGCATTCAGCCGGAAGAAGTCCTTGCAATTGGCGAAGCGCTTTATGACGCGGGCTTCCGCATTATTGAGATTCCTCTCAACTCTCCACAACCGCTGGAAAGCATTCAAAAATTGGCAGAGGTTTTTCGCGGTCGCGCCCTGATTGGTGCAGGCACGGTGATGGCGCCAGGTGACGTGGACCGGATCGCCGCCGCTGGTGGTCGTCTGATCGTCATGCCCCACAGCAACCCCGAAATCATACGCCAAACCAAGACAAAAGACCTAATTTCCCTACCGGGTGTCGCCACGCCAACTGAAGCCTTCACCGCCTTGGCCCATGGGGCAGATGGTCTGAAAATGTTTCCCGGCGAGACCCTGCCGCCAACGGTCGTGAAAGCCTGGCGCGCCGTCTTGCCGCCAGATTGCGGATTGTTCCCGGTGGGCGGCATCACCTCGGTAAAAATGGCGGCCTACATCGCGGCGGGTGCTAGCGGCTTTGGACTGGGATCCAGCTTGTATCAACCGGGCCTATCGGCGGCCCAGGTCGGCGAACGGGCAGCAGAGATTATTGCCGCTTGGAAGGCCATCGGCGCTCAACAGCCTTTTCAATGACAGAAAGACCGCTACTGCGCTCTTAAAAAATCGGGCATGCGCTTGGGCATAAGTTGGGAACGTGACGCCGCCGACCAGACACATTATCTTATTACAAGACTGATATTTTACGGAATCAAACTGTGAGAACCACCCGAAAATGAAACTCTACGATCTCCCTGCCTCTCCAAATGCCCGCCGGGTACGCATATTCATCGCCGAAAAGAATTTAGACATTCCAACCCAACCCGTCGATATGACGAAGGGTGAAAACCAGCGTCCGGATTTTCTTACAAAGAATTCACTGGGCAAGATGCCGGTTTTGGAATTGGACAATGGCACTTGCATCACCGAATCCGCTGCCATCTGCCGCTACTTGGAGGAGATACATCCCGAACCGTTCCTATTGGGCCGGGATGCTCTCGAACGGGCCCAGGTAGAAATGTGGAACCGGCGTATGGAAATCGAAATTCTGATGCCCTTAATGCAGGTTTTTGTTCATACCCACGATATGTGGAAAGGTATTGTTGCACAAATCCCGGAATGGGGAGAAGTTTGCCGCAAGAATACATTGGCGAAATTTGAATGGCTGGAAGGCGAGATCGCCGACAGAGACTTTGTCGTCAACGACACCTACACTGTTGCCGACATCACACTTCAATGCGCCATCGTTCTGGGCAAGGCAGTGGGGGTGCGTGCGCCCGAGAATTTGGCTAATGTGAACGCGTGGTTTGATCGGGTGGCTGCCCGGCCCACGGCGCGTGCCTAAGTTGGGAGATATTCAAATGTCAAAACCATTGCTGACCGGCTCCTTCGTGGCTCTGATTTCACCGATGAACCAGGATTATTCACTCGACTTCGGTGGCTTCCGCACCTTGATCGAATTCCAGCAGGAGAACGGGTCCTCAGGCGTCCTAATCATGGGCTCTAGCGGCGAGGTGTCCACGCTGACCACGGAAGAACGCCATGCCATCGTGCGCGAAACCATGAAACGAAAACGGCCGGGCATGGAAATGTGGTACGGTTGCACCGGCTCTACCACCGAGGCAACCATCAACTATGTGAAACAGGCCGGTACCGAGGGTGCCGACGGCGCAATGATCGCTGCTCCGTCTTATGTCTGTGCTTCTAACGAAGACATAGTCGACTATTTCTTGGAAGTTGCCGATGCGTCGACTATCCCGTTAGGTATCTACAACAACCCCCCAAGGGTAAAGACCGACCTAAGCGCTGAGGAAGTGCTGAAGATCGCCAAACATTCCAATGTGAAGCTACTAAAGGAATCAACCGGTCGGGTCGCCCAAGTGGCCCAGATAGCCCGCGAACGGCCGGAAATGAGCCTAATGTGTTGCTGTTCTCCCAACCTGGGCCTAATCGTGCCGACAATGACACTGGGCGGCCACGGCACAGCGAACATGACCGGCAACATAATTCCCCGCGAGATGGCGATGATCTCCAAGCCTTGGGAAAAATTTGAGGACGTCGAGAATTTTCAGGCAGCGTACCTGCACAATCTTCCCATGCTTCACTATGCCTATTCCGCCATCAACCCAGTGCCCATGAAGTCCCTCCTGGCGGCACTGGGCCTGCCCGCCGGACCTCTGCGGAAACCGCAAAGACACCTTCGCGGCGCGGCCCTGCAACGGGGCCTGGATGTTGTCCAGGAATTACGCCTAGTGGAAGCTTACGGCCTCTCCCCCATCAACACACTTGCTGCGGCGGAATAGCAAAATCTTGCAAATAATGTAGGTGGGCCAATATTTCTTATATTTCTGCGTCGATCACCACAACTCCCTGGATGCTATCTCCGCTCCCTCGACCAAGGCTGCTAGCTTGGCCCAGGCGATATCCGGATGAACGGCGGGTCTTTCGGCGAATGTTGCAAAACCGCAATCGGAACCTGCGATCAGCCGTTCCCGCCCCACCTTGCCGGCATACCGGCCAATCCGCTGAGCAATCAGCTTTGGATGCTCGATAAAATTTGACGTGGAATCGATAACGCCTGGTATCACGACTTTGCCATCCGGCAGGGGATGTTCGTCAAATACCTCCCACTCGTGCTCATGGCGCGGATTGGCGCCTTCAAGGGCGATAGCATGTGGGCGGGCACCGTAAACCAGATCAAGGATTTCAGACACGGGAATGTCGTGATTATGCGGACCATGATAGTTACCCCAGCAGAGATGAATGCGCATGGACTCCTGAGGAATGTTTGTGGTTGCCGCATTCAGTACGTCGATATGCCGTGCCGCCACCCTCCGGAATTCCAAATTTGATTTTTTCCGATGCACGATGTGCCGACCCATCGCCAAGTCCGGACAATCCAGTTGCAGCACGGCGCCTGATGCCACGATCGCCTCATACTCATCCTTCAAAATACCTGCCAGTGCCTCCAAATAGGCGTCATCATCTGGATAGTACTGATTTTGAAGAAAGACTGAGACGACACCCGGCGACGAGGCCGTGAGAAAACCTTCCAATGGATGATGCCTTCCAACCGCCGCTTTAAAATTCGCCAAGTCCTTTTGCAGGGGCGCTTCGTCCCGCACGGACAAGGGACCGTCGCAGGCCGGACCCTGCAAGCTGCGTTCGGTTCCGCCTTGCTCCACCAGATGACGGGCATAGTCGATGAACTCCAACAAATCAGCAGCCGCACGATTTTCAGTCGCGGTACCATCGAAACCGTTCAGGCGGTCCTTCAGATAGGTGGCATAACTGATCTTGCTCATTTCACCGTCACTTACCAGATCAATTCCGATCTTCACCTGCCGGGCCACGATATCATCCACGGACTTGGTTACAATGGCATCAAATTTCGCCTCGTCATAAGGCTCGCTCCGATCTTTTTTATGCAACAAAGAAACCAAGTCGTCCGGCCGTGGCAGGCTGCCCACGTGGGTTGTGAGAATACGATCCGTTGACGTTTTCATCTGATGACCCCCGAATTTCGGTCATTAGCTTACACGGCATGCCTCAAAAACAACAATGCACGTCCTAGCAGCTATTATTCGATATAAATCGGCTAGAGATAGGTCTATTCCTAAATGATTGAGACTTCGCAGATCCGGACGGCTGGGTTTACCGATCTCTCCGTACTACCGCCCCAACTACCAAGTTGCGCACCGGATATGTAAACGCGAAGGTGAACAACCTTATTCAAGAGGAAGGGTGACACGACGCTGGGAAAATTGCATGGCGCTCTATACGAAAGTTGGGAGCATCATCAATCAGGAACTGCCCCTGATCTAAACTCATACAGAACTCCTGCTACAAGGCGGAGTGAAAAATTAGCCAGTTATAATCCGGCATTCGCCGGGCCATTCAGTACAGTGCAGTCAGGGACCCGAACTGCTTACTTCACCGAATAGAACTCAGACTAGATTAAACCTGGTGCCGCAGATATTGATCGTGTTTCCATCCACGGAAATCCCCCTGGTTCCGGCGGCTTCAAGAATAGCAGCGTGGTCGGCGGCCTGTATATCTACACCACCTAATCCTTCACCACGACCATCCGTAGCCTCGATGAATCGCAAGGTGGCATTGTCCAGCGTTATTTCCGATGTGCCACTAGCACCCCCGACTATAGATCTGTCGAGAATTTTTCCCCATCGCTCTGCCAGGGCGCTGGGGTCGGGGCTTTGCAGTTCGGCGCCGACCATAGCCGTTGTCCGTTCTGTACGTACGGCAATTTTCCAATCATGGCCAGCAGGATGCCAAGGGCCGTCAGGAGATTGATCGCCATCCATTGTATCCGTCTCCAACATGCAGCCGCCCGTATCGCGTGGATGCAATTGAAGACCGGTGAAATCGTTGTAGTTCAAAAGATTGGCTATACGGACATTCAAGTCAGCCATGCGGGTGCGGCGCTCTTCCACATTGTCGCATTGCAAAATTACCATATAGCCACCATCGCCACCCCTGCGTTCAAGGTACCGGCCGCCAGCGGTACCTTCTTCAATCGGCGCCACCACTTCCAAAAAATTTGTGCCTACCGGCAGCAAGGCATTTTCCAAACCATAAGTGCCCACGGCCGGGTCGTGAAAACAGGTTTCCAATCCCAATACTTTCGTCAAATCCTCAATCGCCGGGGTTAATTCATAGGCTACTAAACAAATCTGTCTCAAACGCAACATAACCGGTTCCCCTTATTTATTCTCGTTTTTGAGCCATAAGCCGCGTTCCATGAATACGGCTTTCAATAACGCTGTTTCATCACTCATGATACCGTCGACGCCAAGATCCAAGAGGTGGTTTATGGTTACACGCTCGTTGATCGTCCAAACATGGACCTTCAGGTTCTGTTCGTGGGCCGCCCGAACAAATCGGCGGTCTACAACTGGTATACCATAATGACGTACGGGCACCTGAGCAGCTTTAGCCACGAAAGAGCCTGCCGGCACACCGAAACTAGTCAGCA
Organism: uncultured Rhodospirillaceae bacterium; assembly: GCA_964507245.1. GTDB lineage: Bacteria > Pseudomonadota > Alphaproteobacteria. The sequence continues at coordinate 19,211 of CAZDQC010000034.1, read as the reverse complement.
GCAAACGAACGACCTCACCGGGACCCATAGAGGTGCAAAGCGCTGGACCCAAAGCGCCGCGAAGGGAGTTTAGACGGCGGCCTGAAAAGCAACCCGCACAAACCCTTTCCAAAACGCCTGGGCGGCGCAGAATTTTTATTAAGGGCGTGAGGGCACCGTCATCCTTTGGGTCGATGTTGATGCGAAGATCAGGCCAGGTAGACAGCACTTCCTCAAATAAAGGAATGGGTTCCTGACCCTGGACCTTGGCCTGCGACACTTCGTCCCAATCCAAATCAGCAATCCGGCCGTTGCGGTCGGTCACCCGGTCCAAACGATCATCATGGAAAGCGACTAGAACGCCGTCGCGCGTAGTATGAACATCCGTCTCAATATAGTCGTAACCAAGGTTCACGGCGTCCTGGAACGCGGCCATCGTATTCTCAGGTTGGCTCGCCGCGCCGCCACGGTGCGCAATCGCCACGGGACCGGGGGCGTCCATATAAGGGTGGGCACTCACACGCCAATTATAACACCACCATGGACGTAAGTAGGACTTTCCTGGCAAAGTGCCAAAACCCATGAACGGAGACATTAAGTGAGCTACGAAACAATAGAATTTGAGATGCAGGGCGCCGTGGCCCGAGTGACGCTGAACCGGCCTAAGGCTTTCAATGCGTTGAGCCTGACCATGTCCAAGGAATTGTGCGATCTGAGCATCAAGTTGAGTGAAGACGATGCCGTTCGTTGCGTCGTTATAACGGGCAGTGGCGATGCAGCCTTTTGCGCCGGCGGTGATGTTCCGAGCTTTTCACAGCAATTAGAAAACCTACCTGCCTATGTCAAAGAGATGACAACTTATTTGCATATGGCAATCTCCCGCTTCGCCTGGATGCGGGCACCCGTGATCGCGGCCGTCAATGGCGTTGCGGCAGGTGCGGGATTGAGCCTTTGCGCTTGCACCGACCTAGCCGTCGCCATCGAGAGCGCCTCTTTTACCTCCGCATATACCAAAATCGGGCTCTCGCCGGATGGCAGCTCCACCTATTTTCTTCCGCGCCTAATTGGCACGCGTCGCACGGCTGAGCTTTATCTGACCAACCGAGTGCTAAACGCCCAGGAGGCCTTGGATTGGGGCCTGATCAATCAGGTCGCACCGGCCGATCAGTTCAGAACGGAAGTCGACCAGTTGGTCAGTAAAATTACTGAAGGCGCCCCGTTGGCCCACGGTGCCGTGAAGAAACTACTGATGATGTCGTTGAATGACAGCCTGGAATCGCAAATGGAGCGAGAGACCCGCAGCATTGCAACCCTAGGCGGGACGGCGGATGGCCGCGCGGGCATCCAGGCCTTCGTCAACAAAGAGAAACCCGCCTTTACCGGCAATTAGGAACTGGAGTAAACCTAAGGCATGATTTCAGCCGATCCCCGCTACGAGCGTAAGCTAATCACCATAAAGGGCCGGCAGATGGCCTATGTGGACGAGGGCCAAGGCGACGCCATCGTCTTTCAGCACGGCAATCCTACTTCCTCCTACCTTTGGCGCAACATCATGCCCCATTGCGAAGGCCTGGGCCGCCTGATCGCCTGTGATCTCATTGGCATGGGGGAAAGCGAAAAACTCGAGAACTCTGGACCCGATCGTTATACCTACGCCGAACAACGTGACTATTTGTTCGCTCTGTGGGACCAGATCGGCTTAGGAGACAATGTCATCTTTGTCATCCATGACTGGGGATCAGCCTTAGGTTTTGATTGGTCCAATCAGAATCGCGACCGTGTGAAGGGCCTTGCCTATATGGAGGCGGTGGTGAAAACCCTGAACTGGTCAGATTTTCCGGATCTAGGCCGCAAGGTCTTTCAGGGTTTCCGTTCGGAAGCCGGAGAAAGCATGATCCTAGACAAGAACATGTTCGTCGAGCGTGTCCTGCCCGGAGCCGTGATCCGGGATATGACCGAAGCGGAAATGAACGTATATCGCAAACCCTATCTCGCAGAAGGCGAAGACCGGCGGCCGACGCTTACTTGGCCACGCCAGATCCCCATCGAGGACGAACCAGCAGATGTCTGCCGAATTGTCGGTGACTATGGCGCTTGGCTGGCTCAATCCGACATACCCAAATTGTTCGTAAATGCTACGCCCGGTTCTATACTCACTGGTGAACAGCGGGAATTCTGCCGCACCTGGCCGAACCAAACAGAGGTGACGGTGAACGGAATTCATTTCGTCCAAGAAGACAGCCCAGATGAAATTGGCCATGCCCTAGCTGAATTTGTTAAGAGTATTCGCGGCTGAACAAAATAGGGAGATTGCCATGCCGATCATTGATGTCAAAGATGTTCCTAAGCAGGATTTTCCCGGGGGCGCCACCTACCAAACCATTGTTGGCGACGACAAAGGATCTACGCCGATCCGCTTAGGTCTTCAGATTTCCGAACCCGGTTATTCAACAGGCACCCACTCACATCCATATATGGAAGTCGTCACAGTGATTGCAGGCACGGGCGAGGCCTGGGTAGAAGGCCAGGACGGCGTCACGAGTATCAGCCCCGGCGTTACAATGGTGCTACCGCCAAACGTCAAGCACGGCTTCCGTGTCACTGGCACGAAGCAGCTAAAAACCTACGGTGTGCACACCTCACCAGAAAGACTGGTTGAATGGCATCCAGAGGAAGATGCATAGGCGCCCCAGAATTTAGTGCTATGCCGACTGGCTTTTAGGGTTGAAGGTTGACGCTCCTCTCGAACCTGTGCATTGACGAAGTAGAAGCAAATCTAGCTGATAATCGCTTCGCAGGCATCCGTTGAGCCAGAAATGGTCCTGCTATTTTAGCCAATCAACGGGCCATCAGTACGGGCAAGACCGAATTATTAATGATATCCCTTGTCGCTCCGCCAAAAATCATCTGCCGCAGGCGGCTATTGGTAAAAGCGCCCTTCAATAACATATCCGCACCCGCCGTAGCCGCCTCATCCACCATGGCGTCACCGACACTACGCCGGCCAGGCACTGCCATCATAGCAGTAGCGTCAATACCATTGCGCCCTAAGTGGCGAGCTACATCGTCGGCCGAGGGACCCGGCACGAACCCGCCCTCAACCGTCAAGACGGTGACACGCGCAGCCGCACGGAGAACAGGCATGGCCACGGCGATAGTGCGCGCAGTTTCAGTTGCGCCATTCCAAGCAATGACAATGTGCTGTCCAACAGTTGACGGCGGTTCGGCAGCCGCCAGAATGACGGGCCGGCCGCTTTCAAACAAGGCCGCCTCCAGTGTCGCCTTCCAATCCACCGAAGTGCCTATTTCGTTCCGGCCCATGACAATGACGTTAAACAGACGGCCATAATCGCCGATGATTTCGCTTTCCACTCCCTCACCCTCGCGCCAGGAGCAACTAATCCCGTCGGCCACAGTGCCAATTTCGCTATATGGAATTTTCTCTGCCTTGATCACGGCGTCAAATCGCTGATGAGCCAATGCGGCAAATTGTTTTGATTCATCCGTCAACCGGGCCAGAGACTCAGATGGAAAGACCACGCCCTCCCCCGCGATGATCTGGGGAGTTCGCCACGCGTGCAGCCCCTCCACATGGCCATTGAATTTTCGGGCGATCATTATGGCGGTTTGCAATGCCGCCTCCGCACGATCATCGTCGCTGAAGGGCACTAAGATGGTACTCATGGCAACCTCCC
>CAZDQC010000034.1:0-15437 GCA_964507245.1 uncultured Rhodospirillaceae bacterium | reverse complement strand
ACTTCAAACACCGCAGACCAATCCGTTGCGCCGCCATAGCCTCGCTCGCCGTAGCGATCCCTGGCAAATATGGCAGATCGCCAGCCGCCGTTACCAGATCCGAGGAAAATCCTGGCGATACCGCAAATTGCGCGCCAGCGGCCCGCGCCTCGGAAAGATCCTCGGGAGTGGTGACAGTACCCACTCCTGCCACGGCTTCCGGCACAGATTGCGCAATGGCCCGGACAGCGTCCAATGCTACATCAGTACGCAGTGTGATCTCCAGTACCCTCAGACCGCCGGCTAACAGGGCCCGTGCTAGGGGCACTGCACGTTCGGCTCGTTTGATGGTCAAGACTGGGATAACCGGTGCCAGGTTCATTACCTCTTCAATTGTCCGCATCGCCATGTCACGCCCTCCGTATTGCCTCGTTTCTTTGCCACCACTATAGTCCCGCGGGCATGTCGGATGAGATGAAAATTGCCGCCATTGGCGAATGTATGATCGAAATTAGCGGCATGCCCGACGGCGGCATGACCCTTGCTTACGGCGGCGACACGTTGAACACAGCTTTATACCTAGCGCGCCTGGCCGGCGACAAAGATCCGCAGGTAGATTTTCTAACGGCCTTGGGAGATGACCCCTATTCTGACGAAATGCTAGCAAACTGGCAGGACGAAGGTATTGGAACTAACTTGGTCGCCCGCCTGCCCGGCCGCCTACCGGGTCTTTACACCATACGCACGGACTGTAAGGGCGAGCGCAGTTTCTACTATTGGCGACGCGCAGCAGCAGCGCGGGAAATGATGCGGGGCAAAGTGGGCGCCCGTTTAGCCGAGGCGTTGTGTGGCTATAATCTGATCTATCTTTCAGGCATAACCCTTTCAATTTTAACCACGAATGACCGACAAGCGTTGTTGACAGCACTTGAACGCGCCATTTCGTCCGGTGTACGTCTGGCATTTGATTCTAATTATCGGCCACGTGGATGGCCCAGTCGCCAAGCGGCGGCTACGGCCATGGATGAGGTATACCGACGCTGTCATATCGCCCTGCCCAGCCTTGATGACGAATGCGCTTTGCATGGCAAGATGGATGCTACTACGGCAGCAAGACGCATTGCCAATCTGGGGGTTGCGGAAATTTGTCTCAAGGACGGTGACAACGGCTGTTTTCTATACCATGGTGGCGATGGCCTGCAGGGCGTCCCAGCCCTTGCGGCAGTCATGCCAGTGGACACGACGGCGGCAGGCGATAGTTTCAACGCCGCCTACCTGTTCAGTCGACTGCACGGCGATTGCCAAGTGGAAGCGGCCATCGCGGGCAATCTCTTGGCGGCACGGGTCATTCAATATCCTGGTGCGGTGATCCCCTCAGAAGCCATGCCCTGAAAAATTGTTGGGAGAGAGGTTCATGGCAGATGTAATGGAAGGCGCCAAGGGACGCCAGTTGATCAAGCAGGTGAACCTAATGCACACTATTTATCGAACTCTAAGCAACGACCAGACCGGTCCCGAACAAATTATTATATTTAGCACCCGGATCGTTGAACGGCTTCGGAGGGGCTAACTGTGAGGTTTGTCCATCTAACCGATATGCATATTACGGCAGATAATCAGCCGCTATATGGCCTATGGCCGGGAGACCGTCTGCAAGCGGCCGTGGATTGTATCAACCAGGACTTCACCGACATCGCATTTGTCATGATGACAGGAGATCTAGTGAACCGGGGGACCGTGCCCGAATACCAATCCTTGCGCGAGATCGTAAATTCCCTGAATGCCCCGTATTACCTGCTTTTGGGGAATCATGATGGCAGGTCTGCCTTTCGAAAAATATTTCCAGAAGTGCACGTGGACAATAATGGATTTGTTCAATTCACCTTCACGGTGGAGGACAATTATTTTATCGTTCTGGACACGCTGGACGAGGGCAAAACTACTGGCCTGTTATGTCAACAGCGCCTGGACTGGCTGCAAACGCAATTGGCGGCGTGTAACGGCCGAGACACCTACCTGTTCCTTCACCACCCGCCTCTGCGTCTAGAAGGCGGGCTTGAGTTGGCTGAAATGATCTTTGGCAAAGTGAAGCATTTGTTTTTCGGCCATTTACATCGGCCGTTGCATGGCAGCTGGCGCGGTATTCCTATCACCAGTCAGTTTTCCACCCTGCACCAATTTGTCTATAAATTTGGCTCTAAGATCATGCAGGGATGCCACGAACCGCCAACCTTGGGCGCGGTCAACTTGGCGGACGGCAACGTAGTGGTGAACCCGCATGCCTTCCTTGACAACAGCCCTCGCTTCAACCTGCGTAGCAAGGCGGCCATGATTGCCCCCAGTCCGGAAGAGCTGCCACCGCTAGACTGCTAGGGATCAATCCGGGAGAACTTCATTAAGGGAACTGATTGGTATCGTGGTGACACCTAACCTTGTGGTATCTTTCAGTTTCTTCCCAAACCTTAAAATAAAGTGCCCCTAATAGCCCTGAATGTACTCAGCATATGTACTGAACTGCTGGCTAAAAAATTGAAATGCCAACAATGCTGAACTTGCCAGATCCACCAAGCCCAACCGCACTACAAGACTTCAGTGCATAGGTTATCGCGTGACCATCTTTAGAGCATTCTCGGCAAAATTCTTATCGATCTCTGCCTGTGTACCTTCCGGCTTTTTTTTCCGGAAAGGAATTTTGGTGCCTTTTTGGCAGGCAGTGCGTTCGGCAAGGCGTTCCATCCACGCCTGCAGGTTAGGCAGTCTATCAACCTCGACGCCAGACCATTTATGGGTACGCACCCAGCACCAATTGGCGATATCGGCGATGGAATAGTCATCACATAGGTATTTCCGACCCTCCAGGCCATTTTCCAAAACCTCGAAAAGACGACGGGTTTCCTTGTGATAACGGTCAATGGCCGGCTGGACGGTTTCCGGGAAATAGCGAAAGAAAACGTTTGCCTGGCCCATCATGGGACCGATACCACCCATCTGGAACATTAGCCATTGGATGACACGGCTGCGAGCCTTGACATCCATAGGCAGCAGGCACCCAGTCAATTCCGCCAGGTAGATCATAATCGCGCCACTCTCGAATACGACAAAGTTGTCAGCCTCGCGATCAATGATTACGGGGATGCGGCCATTGGGGTTCATGGCCAAGAACTCCGGTGTCTTCTGATCACCCTCGGATAAATTGATAGGATGGACCTCGTAGGGCAACTCAAGCTCTTCCAAGGTCACGGATACCTTGTGCCCATTCGGCGTCGAGGTTGTGTAAAGATCTATCATATTAGATTTCCTCAATTCGGTAAAAGCGCGCCGCCGTGTCATGGAACAAATGCACCTTGTCCGATGGGCTAAAATCCCTAGTCACTAGTTTGAATGCATTCCAAAGGGAGGTATAGGCACAGGACGCCTTGTCTACAGGAAAATTACTTTCGAACATGCAGCGCTCAGGCCCAAAGGCCTCAATACAATGCATCAAATATGGTTTCCAATCTTGAGCCAAAGTCTCCGACGACGGCGGGTCTGGCAGTTTGTGATGACCAAAGCCCGTTAGCTTCATAGCCAAGCCTCCAAGCTTTACGTTGACATTGGGGCATTTGGCCAGGGCATCCATATCTTTTGCCCACGTCTCAAAAATTTTGTCTCGCTGACCGGCGTACGGTCCAATCCCCAGGGGCCCGCCAACATGTTCCTGGACAATGGCCGTATCCGGAAAAGAATTGGCCAAATCTGCCAACTGCGGAATTTGTGGATGATAAAGCCAGGAATCGAAACTTAGGTTCAATGGTGCCAGTTGAGCAAACCCTTCACGAAATTCTTTGTCAGTAAACACATTGCCGTTGGGGTTCGTATTTTCGGCGCCGACGATGCCCGGATCCGGATCATGGGCCGATGCGTGGCGAATGCCGCGAAACCGCCCTCCGCCCGCAGCCAATTGCGCTTTAAGGACTACATCTACCGCCGCGCCCAGACGCAGATCCGCAAACCCCACGATGGCGGCGGCAACCTTGGTAGGGCCATATAGACCCGAGGCACTCATAGCCGCCATACCATTAACAAATTCGACCTCTCCCACCGGCTTCATAGCCTCGGCTCCACTGGTGCGATAGAAGGCCTCGCATTCCAGAAAAACTGTGCTGACGATGTTATGCCCACCGCCAATATCGGACAGAAAATCGTCCAGTAAGTAGCGATAAACATAGGTGGGCCGATGATCCCACAAATGATGATGGGGATCGCAAATGGGAAGGTCCGGCTCCAGCGCCACCTCCACCCTTTGCGCCAACCAATCCGTCAGTTCCGTCATTTCCTAACCCTCAAATAGATCCCGGCCCGCCACCAGGGCCCGAATCTTGCCATCCGCGACGTTGCGCGGCAGCATCCAAAAGCCACAGTCGGGGTGAATGTACTTTATGCGACCGTCACCTAATATACTGGCCGCATGTTCCAGTTGTTTAGCAATGGAATCGGCACTTTCAATATCCGTGCGTTTGATATCTACGACACCTAGGCCCATGCCGATCTCGGCACGCAACTCCTTGAATGCGGCCAGTTCTTCCACAGGTCGATGGGCATTTTCCATGACGATGTGGTCCACGTGCAGAGCATTCAGATAGCTCAGCATTTTGTCCCAACTGCCTTGCTGGATCGTCTGACCGCCGTAATTGCCAAAACAAAGATGTACCGCTGCAAGGCCTGGAACGGCATCCAGAACCTTATTTATGGACGCCGACGCCCATTCCCATTCGTCCGGATGACCCGGCAGGTTAGCTTCGTCCAACTGCACCACGTCCGCATGACAATGACGCACCTGGTCCGCCAATACATCGGCGATGGCATCCGCAACGGCAACCACGTCACCATAATATTTATCCACCACTGTTTTCGCCAGCATATGAGGCCCGGTCAGGGTGAATTTCAGCGGTTTGGTCGTTAATAGGCGTGCCGTTTCACAGGCACCCGGCAAGTCCAGGCCGCCACTTGTGATCGGTCCATCCACGACCGCTGGTGGGCGCCGACGAAAATTCATGCCCTGCTGCTCACGGTAATCTAGCAATTCGGAGAATTTGATCTCGGTCCGGAAACCGTCCATAGGCTGCACAAAATACTCAATCATGCCATTAGTTTCGGGATGATTTATATCAAAACGGTACATCTCACCATCACAAACCAAATCAATGCCAGCCTGCTCCTGAATGTGAAAAACCACCCGGGTGGCATCGGTCAAGGCCTGTTCTGATGGCGCTGCAATCAGCCAATCGGGTGCGGGGTATGAACCAACAACGGTGGTCCTGATCTCAAAAGTCATGAAATCTCCTTACGAGCGATCAACCAAATCGGGCCAGATACCTTGCGCGTCTTTGCCAGCCAGGTCTCAGCCCAAGGTCTCCACCCAATTGGTTTCCGAGCCAAATTCGTGCTTCTTCAAATTTGCAATTATCCGGTGGCTCTCGCGGCTTCGATTTATATGCGTCTCCATTAAATCGATTAAATCAATAACTCCAAATATGAACCGGATTCAGAGAGAACAACTGTAACTGCCAAATGAGGCTCGTTCCAATCTTGTGTGTAATTAACCGAAGAAATGAACTGTCTTTCTTTTCATTAAAAAGGCATCACTCTATTTTATCATAGTACGCCTGCAGTACATCGAGTACCTCGGGCCGACTAAATTCCTTTGGTATGGCTTCACTGTTAGCAAACATCTCGCGCAGCCGGGTGCCAGAGATGTTGAGTCGATCTACTTCGCCGTGCGGACAGGTCCTACCCGTCGCCATGCCTTCGCACTTGTAGCAATGAAACGTGACGTCAATCTTAAGTGGCTGGATTTCCAAGCTGCCCTTATCAATTTGATCGAAGATGTGATGAGCATCGAGCGGTCCGTAGTAATCTCCTAACCCAGCGTGATCACGCCCGACAACCAGATGTGAGCAGCCAAAATTCTGCCGGAACACCGCATGTAGCAAGGCTTCACGTGGCCCGGCATAACGCATTTCGATGGGGTATCCAGCCTGAATTACAGTACCGGGAACAAAATAGTTTACCACCAGGGCGTTGATCGAAGCGACGCGGACCTTTGCCGGGATGTCTCCCGGCTTGAGGGCGCCGAGGACTTGATGGATGAGTAGACCGTCACAGATCTCAACCGCAATTTTTGCCAGGTATTCATGGCTACGGTGCATGGGATTACGTGTCTGGAAAGCCGCGACGGTGTTCCAGTTTTGAGCCTGAAACAGCGCTCTCGTTTCGGCCGGACGGTAATAGAGACCAGGGTATGTTTCCGAGTAATGTCCTTCGTTGAGTACGATCACTGGCCCGGCCAGATTGATTGCGCCTTGCTGCATTACCCTCTCGACGCCAGCATGAGCAACATCGGTGGTGCGATAAACGTGGGTGCATTCGAACGCCTTGTCGATCGTGTATTTCTCCGTCACTTCGATGGTGCCGAAGATTGTGCCAGTGTCATCCAGCAAGGCCACCTCCTCACCGACAGTGATGCTAGCGGCGAGATCGCTTTTGCAGGAAAGCGTGATAGGGATTGGCCAAAAAATCCCGTCTGCGGTCTTCATATCTAGGCAACAGCTGCGCCAGTCCGCCTCTCCCATAAACCCTGTGAGCGGCGTATAGGCCCCCATCCCCAACATCAGCAAGTCAGAAACCTCGCGGCTCGACATCGGAAGCTTCCGTAATCTCTCGGCACGTGCCAACGCGTCGGAGCGTCCGGCCTCGAGAGCAATCAGCGGTTTGAGCTGACTTTTTCCATGTGGCGGTATGAGCCTAGCCATGTAACCTCTCAAAATACTATTATTCAGCCAATTTTTCCGTGGACAGCCCAACCTTGTCAACAAGGGACCACAATTGATCCAACGCTACAGCCACCGCGAGGTTCACGCCCACGTGCTACGGGGAGCCAGACAATCTGGCAGAATTTGAAAAGACTTGGCCGAACGACTCGGACGGCTGCAAATCAGATGTAGGCAAGCGGGTCTGGCTGACAAATCCCCCAACGCCCTCAAACCTGTGCACCTGGTAGACCGGCTGCCCCTCCATCGCTGCAGTATAGGGTCCATAGCGCCGATCAACGGCAACACTAGGAACGGTACTGGCGGCAACGCCACCTACCGTAGCAGTCCATGGGCGGTGCATGTGGCCGGCGAAGATGCGGACTACCTGCGGATGCCGCAATACAACCGCTACCAGACCAGCTACTGCCTTTCGATGCTGGTACGCAAACGGGTCCGGAGCGGCAGACACGTGGAATGGCGGGTGATGCATGAACAATGCCGTCGGCCGCGCGGGCACTTGGGCCAGGGTCGCGTCGAGCACTGCCAAGCGGGCATCGCAAAGGTCCCCCTTGGCACTACCATCGTCGGAGAGAGAATCCACCGCAACCAACCTCACGGGATACGTCTCGATTGCATAGTGCACAAAAGCAAATTCCGGCAATATATAACCGTCGGTTGCAAAGGATTGGACCATTCTCTCTCGGCCATCACGGTTGCCAGGGATGACGTACAAAGGCGCCTCTAATTTGGCAAGGAGCGATCGGGCGTGGGCAAATTCTGCCGCCTTGCCGTGTTGGGTGATATCGCCAGTGTGAATTACGGCATTGGGTTTGGGATCAAGGCCGTTGATATCGGCTACGCACCTACGAAGGTTCTCTGTCCGCGCGATAAACATCGGGTCGTCTGCGTCGGCAGCCAAAAGGTGAGTGTCGGTGATCTGGGCGATGATCATGATCCCAAAAGCAACCTTCTTATTTTCACCGACAGCTCGTCAGACGCCACTAACGTCACCGAAATCAACCAATAAATTCCACTTTGTGTCTATCCCTCTAATGGAGACCCGATCCAGTCGGCCTCGATCATCTCCAAGAATTTCTCACAATATCGACAGGATGTATGTCGGACCCCATCTAGTCGACGATATGATAGACGGGGGCCTTCTCCATTTCCCATTTCCCGGCGTCCCGGTCGTATTGGGATAGTGTAAAGCAATGCCAATCATTGTCATCCAGCTTCGGATGATCGGCCCGATAGTAGTACCCCGGCCACCGCGTTTCCTCTCTAAACATCGTATGGTGGGTAACGCACTCGGAGGCCAGAACCCGATGCTGAAGTTCCCACGCGCGCTGAAGCTGGTGCAAGTCTTCTGCCCCTAGATAGTCGAGGTCTTCTTGCAGCATGCCAAGCAACTCTAGCCCGCGCGAAAGCAAGGGTTCATTCGTTGTGTAATGGGAACTGATGCCGCCGACATATTCGTCCATGATCTTCTCCAGCCGCTGAAGACCGTGGAGGGGGAGCAAATAACTCGGTGAAACAGATCCGGCGACGATCTCGTTGCGACCAATTTCAAAATTTTCCATAGGCTGGAAGACAACCCTCTTCAAATCTTCGTACTCGCGTTCATTTACCTCAGGCAACTCACTACCTAAATCGTTCACGTAATTGACCGCCGCCTTTCCTGCTATCCGGCCTTCAGTGAATGATCCCGACGAGAACTTGTGGGCAGTGCCGCCGATCGTGTCGCCAGCACCAAAAAGCCCATCGACAGTCATCATCCGGTTGTAACCCCATTGATAATCTGACGGGGCATAGTCCGATGGGCCACTCGCCCATGCGCCAGAGCAAGTGGCGTGCGAACCCATGACGTATGGTTCCGAGGTGGTCAACTCGGGATTGGTATGCTTCGGGTCGATATTCTGCGAGGCCCAGACAACTGCCTGCCCAATTGTCATACCAAGAAAATTTTCCCAGCCAACGGTCTCCTTATGCGGATCCTGAAACGCCTCCTTCGTCACCATGCGGATGGGCCCACGGCCCGCTTTTATCTCCTCCAGAAAAGCATGGTTGCGCAAACAGGTCGGTACAGGGTGCCGATCGATGTAATCTCCGACCAATTCCTTGGTGTGATCATACCACTTGGACTCGTACTCGTCCCCATACGCATTTTCAGTGTACGTCTTGAGATGCAGGAAGTAGGCACCAACCGGGCCATAACCGTCCTTAAATCGGGTTAGGACGATCCGGTTTTCCATCTGCATCATCTTAGCGCCAGATAGGATTGGCAATGCATATGCGGAGGCGCTGCTCCATGGGGCGTACCAGGTACGTCCCATGCCTTCACCGACCGCGCGCGGCTTGAAGATGTGCGACGCACCGCCAGCAGCTACAATAACGGCCTTCGCGCGGAAGACATAAAAATCCCCGGTACGAACATTAAAACCAACGGCTCCCGCAACCCGGTTGGGCCTACTCTTATCGTTTAACAGGTGCGTCACCATGATCCGGTTGTAAACTTCCGTGGCCGCCTTGCGGGCTGCCTCGGCGACGATTGGCTTATAGCTTTCTCCGTGAATCATGATCTGCCATTGGCCTTCACGCAAATACCGCCCGGTTTCCGGGTCCTTCATAATGGGCAGACCCCACTCCTCAAACTTATGCACCGTGGAATCGACATGACGGGCAATATCGTAACCCAGATCCTCCCGCACAAGACCCATTAAGTCGTTCCGGGCGTAGCGTACATGATCCTCGGGCTGATTCTCATCCCACTGCATGCCCATATAACAATTGATCGCATAGAGACCTTGCGCGACGGCACCGCTGCGCTCGATATTTGCCTTCTCGACACAAACAACTTTAAGGTCACGTCCCCAGTATCTGGATTCGTACGTCGCCCCGCAACCAGACATGCCGCCGCCGACGACAAGAATATCCGAATCCACTAAAATCGTTTTCCTACGTCTGAACATACTCACTATACCAATCCTTGCTTGAGCTTATCTGGTGTCAACGCAGGCAGCTTGTCTATGTTGAGTGCTTCCGGTTCGTGCGCAAGATCCTCTGACTTCAAAGCTTCCTGGCTCGGCGCCTCATACTCAGACGGTGACTTAATCGAGCCCCATGGCGTAGTCCGGATTGGAGAAACAAAACTTTTCTCGTTTCCGTTTCGGAATTTAATCTTCCATGAAATTGTGCCCTTTTCTTCTTCTCGGAGAACCCGAACGCTGTGGCCTAAAGGTGCGAAGTCGGCATAACCGCGTGCATCGATTGCATTTTGTGGACATGCCTTCACGCAGGAGTAGCATTCCCAACACATATTTGGTTCAATGTTGTAAGCACGGCGATTGGTAGTATCGATGTGCATGATGTCGGACGGACATATATCGACGCAATGGCCGCAGCCGTCGCAACGCGTCATATAGACAAATGTCGGCATGATAGACCGTTATCTCCTGAATCTAAGGACAGTAATTGAGATGATTAATAATGTCGGGGCAGTTTGCGAGCACTGCCGAATATTTCCGGTTTGTCGACAGGGGCCGGCAGGTTACTCCGCGAACCGTTAGCATTTTCCACCCTTTTTTGGAAGGCTGCCGCGGGCTTGAAAAACATGTGCGAAAATTTGGACCACGGAACGGATCCGAACAACACTGTTGTCGCAATTAGATACAAACCGAGAAATACGTTCGACCAAGAATTACCGGACACCTGCAAATAGGCCCAGACCAGGCCAAGCGTCACGCTTCCGAGAAGCGAGAGGATGAATAAATCAGCACGAATAATACGGAATGGTGAATTGCCTTCAGCAACGACGTCGACCCGAATGAAGAACCAAAACCAGTAGCCGCCAAGGCATACCAAAAGTGCTCCGATACACCACAATTGTGGCAGGATGGTGGGTGTGGGCGTATCGGGCGTCGGATAGCAAAACACCATGATGATGGTTGTTATCACGTAAATTAGGAAGCCATACATCGTCAGTAGATGAGCAATTCTACGCCGCGCATCACAGAACTCACCGGAAGTCAGACCGTCCACGACAACGGTCTGGACCGCCAAGGAGACCATATCCCCGCCACTGACTTTCTGCCCACCTTTTGCTTTTGCATTTCGCCAATTGTCGACAAAATACTTGGCGCTCCTTTTATGGATGATGTCGTACAGCGTGCCTACAGCAACCAAAATAATCATAACGACGATGTACGTCTGCATGACTTCAGGCGGTACGAATGATGATAGTTCGGCGAAAGGGTTACTAGTGAACATTAAATTACCTCAAATTTGCACCATTCATATCAAGACTGAAGGGGCGAAAACAAAATTGTTGCAGCAAACCTTCCCTAGCTCACAGCATACCGCAGCCAGATACCGGGCTCTCCTCAAAAACGAGAATTTAGTCCAGTAAACACAAGAAAATTTCCTGTCTCCGTTTTATTAGATTCTTCAGACAAATGCACAATCACGCTAGGCGCTGCAGCATTCTAAGCCTGACACACTTGTCGGGATCTACGTAAAAAGAAGACACGCAAGTCACAACTCTCCCTGTTTTTTCTGACCTCAAGCGGATAGCCCTACTCAGTCTGCCAAGGCCCCACAGTGTCAAGTTTATGACGATCTAGCAATATGAAATTCCAGAAAACTGGCGCATTTCCCGGTTTTTTAGCGCGGTGAGACACTTTGCTACGAGATCCTGGAAATTGATGGCGATCGTGGTGTGCAAGGACGTCAAATTGACTACCATCTTCTGCTAATTCAATGAATACCTGCAGCAGTGGCTAAGATTATTTCTTTCCGTCCGGGCATTAACAGCGCAAGGCAAACCTTTAGGTCTATGTTATGCTAGGGTTCGAATTGGTCATCGGTCACATTATACGCTTGAGCAAACGAAATTTGGACCCCACTTTATCTGTAAATCATCGTGCTCGCCGATATCGACCAGGATGTGGAAGCACTATCGCCCAGAAATCCATCGCCTGAATGCGCGCAAATCATCCCATTAAATGCAATCCCAGCCAATAGGAGCGTTTCAAAATGACGGAAGCCAAAAAATCCATAGCGCAATGTCTGCGCGACGGAGAGTTCGTTCTAGCGCCGGGGATCTTCGACATGATTTCCGCACGCATGGCCGACAGTCTAAGCTTCAAGGCCATCTATATGACCGGCTATGGCATCGCTGCCTCGTATCTGGGACGGCCGGATGCGGGTTATGCCACCTTCACGGACATGGTGAGCCGGGCCTCCCAGGTGGTGGAACGCACCGCCACCCCCTTGATCGCAGACGCGGACACAGGATTCGGCGGGCCGTTGAATGTACAGCATACGGTGCGCGGCTACGAGAAGGCCGGCGTGCAGGCAATCCAGATCGAGGATCAGCAGTTTCCAAAAAAGTGTGGCCATACACTGGGTCGACTGGTCGTCCCACTGGAGGATATGGCTACCAAGATCAAGGTGGCTGTGGGTGCGCGGGAGAGCGAGGATTTTCTAATCATCGCCCGCACCGACAGCCGCACCACCCTAGGCCTGGACGAGGCCCTGCGCCGGGGCGAGGCCTTCGCCAACGCAGGTGCGGACGTGATCTTCATCGAAAGCCCCGAAACCGTGGAGGAGATGAAAATTATCTGCGCTAATTTTGACAAGCCATGTTTCGCCAACATGGTGGAAGGGGGTCGAACACCATTGCTTTCGGCCAAAGAACTAGAAGAGGTAGGTTTCGCCATTGGCATCTTCCCAGGCACCGGTTTTCTGGCTACAGCAAAGGCGCTGAAAGATGCCTACGGCGCCCTGAAAACCGATGGAATTTCAAACGCTGTGAGCGAACGGCTTTATCCATTCGAAGATATGCACCTTTTGATGGGCTTTGAGGAAGTGTGGGAGTTCGACAAAACCTACAGCGATTGAGCCAACCCGGACCAAGAATGGTATCCTGAAAAAATTTACAAATAGTCTCTCTAGAAGCCCGGCATACTGATTGGCGATAAAATTTGCCCTTACCGGCATCAGGATCGTCTTCCCCATGCAAGTAAACAAATTTTTTTTGAGACTGAACGTTGATGGCAGAGATCTCCTTCAAAGCCACGCCCGGCGTACGGTGCGGAAATGGACAATGCATTTGTAGCTATCTTACATTTAGGTAATTGGGATCATAACATGTTCTTGGTAGGCGGGCCGTCCGCACAGACGTTCGTACCAGGCGCGCAAATTTTGATAGTCGGGGTGTTCCACGTCTAGGCCGTACCAACGGTAGGTCAAAGCACCTACGGGCACGTCAGCTATAGAGATCGCTTCACCGGCCATGTAGGCCCGGCCATCCAGATGCAAATCCAAAGTTCCAAACAATTTTGCCGACTCTACAGAAGAATCCCGGATTGCAGTCATGTCCCTGTCCGCTTCCAGGGTTCGAATTAAGCCCCAAAAAGCCGCCTGCAGCGCCGGTTGCAGGAATCCAATCTTCCAGTCCATCCATTTGTCGATGCCGCCGCAGAACTTGGCATCGCCCGGATACCAGGCGTCGCCGCCATATCGCCGAGCCAGATACCGGACAATAGTATGGCTTTCCCACAGCACATAACCATCATCGTCCAGAACCGGCACCTTGCCCATGGGGTTCATCGCCAGATACCAGTCCTGATCGTTCTGGCCGAATGCACCTCCTACATCCAAGCGTTCATGCGCCAAGTCTAATTCTCCAACCATCCACATGACCTTTTGCACGTTGACCGAATTTTTTCGGCCATAAACCTTCAACATATCGATTTCCCCTATCTATCTGTGAACTTCGGTTCCCGCTTTTCCAGAAACGCCGTGACCGCTTCCCGGTGGTCATTGCCTGTTTGAAATGTCAGCCATTCATAGGCCAGCGAAGTATCCATGATGGAATGCGCCAATTGTTTTAGCCCAATGTTGGCAGATACCTTGGTCCAGCGGATCGCTGCCGAGGGACCATCGGCAAGGCGTTGCGCAAAGGCCTGGGCCATTTCCAACGTTTGTTCGGGCGCAGTCACATGGTTAACCAGCCCCATACGCTCTGCCGCCTCGGCATTGATGGGATCACCGGTCATCAGATATTCTTTGGCCCTAGCGTAGCCGATCAGTTGCGGCCAGATCACACAACCGCCATCGCCTGCCACTACCCCCACTTTGACGTGGGGGTCGCCAATCTTGGCCTTGGACGACATGAAGATAGTATCGCACAACAAGGCAAGGGTAGCGCCCAAACCCATGGCATGACCGTTCACGGCAGCGATGATTGGCTTTTCCAGATCTAACAGGGAAAAAACAATTCGTTTGGCATCGACCAGGCGCAGCATAGGTTCGTCCGAGCCATCGGCGACACGCTTCATCATAGCCATATCACCTCCTGCGGAGAAGGCCCTGCCCGCGCCGGTCAACACGATAACGTCCGCATCATCATCCATCTGCGCATCATAAAAGACAGTGCCCAACTCATCATGCATGTCCTTGTTGACAGCATTGAGATCATCGGGGCGGTTCATGGTCAGGGTCAGGACCCGGCCCTGATAGCTAGCCTGGAAACACTCATATTTTTCGTACTTCACCGCACATCCTCCATTTACCTGAGTTGGCCAATGGTTACATTCAGGCGCGGGGCTGACAACGTTATTGGCGGAATAGGTCAAGAAGAGCTATGGAAACGAACACGCGGCAGGCATTGCGCCTATCGTTTTACTTCGGCGCCGTGTTCGCCGTTGTCGGCGTGGTGGCACCGTTCTGGCCAGTGTTCATGAAGGCGCGCGGGCTGAGCGCGCCAGAGATCGGCTTGCTACTGTCAGCGGGGCTGTGGCTGCGGGTGCTGCTAAACCCGTTGATTGCCCAATGGGCCGATAGCCGGGGCGAACGGCGGCGGCCCCTGCTGATCCTGTCCGCGGCCGCCATGGCGGGGTTTCTCTGCTTCCTGTTCGCCGAGGGCTTCTGGGGCCTGATGGCGGTCAATCTGGTAGCCTCCGTCGCCTTCTCCTCCATCATTCCTCTAGGCGAAACGGTAGTTCTGGCCACGGTCTACCGCCTGGGCCTGGATTATGGCCGGCTGCGCATATGGGGTTCGCTGACCTTCATCGCCACGTCCTTTGCCGGCGGACCCATGCTGGCGGCCTTCGGCTCCTGGTCAGTGCTGTGGGCCATTCTAGGTTTGATGGCCGTGGTCTTGGGGGCCTGCGCCCTGCTGCCCGAGAGCCACCGCGGGAAAAAATCTGTAGCGGGAAAAACTGGGGCGGTTTGGCGCCTTCTGCGCCAACCGGTATTTCTGCTATTCCTGGTGGCGGGCGGCCTGGGCCATGCCAGCCATGCGGTGCTGTATGGCTTCGCCACCCTGCATTGGCGCGAGGTAGGTTATTCAGACGTTGTGGTCGGCCTGTTGTGGGCGGAGGGTGTGGCGGCCGAGATCGTGCTGTTCTGGCTGGGCAACCGCCTGCTGCGGCGGTTCGGTGCCGCCAATCTGCTGGTCCTGGGCGCGGGCGCCGGCGTCTTCAGATGGGGGGCTATGGGGCTGTCCGATGCCCTGTGGCTAGCGTTCTTGACCCAATCCCTGCACGCCTTCACCTTCGGCGCCGCACATCTGGGGGCCATGCACTTCATTGCCCGCGCCGCGCCGCAGGAGATGTCCGCTACCGCGCAAAGCCTACATGGAGCGGTAGGCGCGGGCATAGCCTT
>CAZDQC010000033.1:0-29042 GCA_964507245.1 uncultured Rhodospirillaceae bacterium | reverse complement strand
CATGGCATTGTCTCCGCCGCTTTGTTCCTGGTTGTTGGCGTGGTCTATGATCGTATACATAGCCGGGAAATCGCCCGCTACGGCGGTCTTGTGAACCGAATGCCCATCTATGCTTTCACCTTCATGATATTTATGTTGGCCTCGGTCGGTTTGCCCGGCACCGCTGGGTTTGTCGGCGAAATTCTAGTTCTGGTTGGCGTCTATCAGGTGAATACCTGGGTCGCGGCACTTGCTGCCCTTGGCGTCATTCTAGGTGCGGCCTACATGCTTTGGCTCTATCGCCGGATAATATTTGGCCAATTGGAAAAGGATGATCTGAAACAGATTGCTGACATGAATGCCCGCGAGATCGCCCTGTTCGCACCCTTAGTCATCCTGGCGGTTCTAATGGGAATTTATCCGGCACCCTTCTTGGATGTGATGCATGTATCGGTGGATAATCTGATCCATCAGTACCAGACGGCGGTACAAGCGGCTGCGGGCGGGTCCATGCAGTTGGCGGCGAATTAGGGCGACATAGGATGACCTTCACACACAATTACGTCATCGCGGCGCCCGAGATATTTCTCGCTATCGCCTCCATGGTTTTGCTGATGATTGGCGTTTTCCGGGGCGACGGCTCGACGCGTCTATTGAGCTATTTGGCCGTCCTGGCGTTCGCGGTGACCTTGGCCATAGTCTGGCAAGCCGAGTCGGCAAGTGCCATCAGTTTTGCCGGCATGTATATTTCTGACAAATTCACATCTTTTGCCAAGGTCCTGGTGCTGATTGCTTCCGGCGCGGGGTTGATCATGTCGCAAGATTATATCAAGGAAGAAGGCATGAACCGGTTTGAATATCCGGTGCTGTTCGTTCTTGCCACTCTTGGTATGTTGATGATGATTTCCGCCAACGATCTGATCGCATTGTACATGGGGATCGAGCTGCAAAGTCTTGCGCTTTATGTCATTGCCGCTTTCAACCGTGACAGCCTACGCTCGACCGAGGCCGGTTTGAAATACTTCGTTCTCGGCGCACTGTCGTCTGGTATGTTGCTGTACGGCTGTTCCTTGATTTATGGATTTACGGGCTCTACGGGCTTCGCGGAAATCGCGGCAGCCCTAAAGGGGGTGGAAAATGGCTCCGTCGGATTAATTGTTGGCATCGTTTTCCTGTGTGCCGGCCTTGCTTTCAAAGTCTCTGCGGTACCATTTCATATGTGGACGCCGGATGTTTATGAAGGCGCGCCAACCCCTGTAACCGCCTTTTTTGCTGTGGCCCCCAAAGTGGCGGCCCTGGCCTTGTTCATGCGAGCCCTGATTGTTCCGTTCTTTGCCGTCAGCGCCGATTGGCAACAAATCGTCGTCTTCATCTCCATACTTTCTATGTTGTTGGGCGCTTTCGCTGCGATATGGCAGGACAATATTAAGCGACTGATGGCCTATTCTTCCATCGGGCATGTTGGCTTTGCCCTGATCGGCCTGGCGGCTGGTAGTGTCGAAGGTGTTCGGGGTGTTTTGATTTATCTTGCGGTATATGTCGCGATGAACATCGGGACATTTGCCTGTATCCTTTGCATGCGCCGCAAAACTGGCATGGTGGAGGGCATTTCCGACTTGGCCGGGTTGTCCAAAACCAATCCCCTGATGGCGCTGTCACTGGCGATTTTCATGTTTTCCATGGCTGGCATACCACCCTTGGGCGGTTTCTTCGGAAAGTTTTACGTCTTTATGGCCGCTGTGAATGCCGAGCTTTATGCCCTGGCGGTGATTGGCGTACTGGCTAGTGTCGTAGGAGCTTTCTACTACTTGCGTATCATCAAGGTGATGTATTTCGACGAGGCGGCGGAACCTTTCGAGCGGCCCATTAACATGGAGATGCGGGCAGTGATCGGATTTTGCGGCGTGTTTGTGGTATTTTTTGCCTTTTACACGGCCCCATTCGTGGCATCCGCACAGATGGCCGCAGCCGCCCTGGTGCCGTGAACGATTTACCCGCGTTTTTCCAACCGGTCTTCCTTGATAGCGTTGCATCGACCAACGATGACGTGAAACAGCGAGCTCAATCAGGTGCGCCGGAAGGTACTCTTGTGGTGGCGGGCGAACAATGGGCGGGACGTGGACGGTCCGGCCGACAATGGAAGTCAGAGCCTGGCAATTTGTACATGTCTCTGTTGTTGCGTCCCAAATGCGATGCCGCAACGGCAGCTCAAATTTCTTTTCTGGCGGCAGTAGCGCTGTCGACGGCAATCGTTCAAATTGCGCCGCAATTGTCACCAGTGCACAAATGGCCCAATGATGTGCTGATCAATGGCGCCAAGCTTTCCGGTATCTTGTTGGAATCTGCGGCGAATTCGTCAAATGGGATTGATTGGCTGATTTTGGGCATGGGCGTCAACGTGGCAAACCATCCTGACGATACGGATCTGGCAGCTACCTCGCTGAGTGCGCAAGGTGCGGCAAATGTTGATGCGACTTCCATGCTTCATGCCCTTGCACCGGCCCTCCTGTATTGGCTCGACATTTGGCGTGCCCAGGGGTTTGGGCCGTTAAGGTCAGCCTGGCTAGAGCGGGCTGCGGGTCTGAAGGGTCCGATCCTTGTTAGATTGCCTCAGGAAGAATTTACCGGCATCTTCCGTGAATTGGGCGACAGTGGTAGCCTGCTAGTCGAAGAAGTCGGCGGTAATCTCAGGACGGTAACTGCCGGCGAGGTATTCCTGCCAAAGATGTAAGGATTGCCCTATATGCTGCTCGCGATCAATGCGAATAATACTAATGTCAAATTCACCCTATTTGATGGCGAAGACGCCATTGGTGAATGGCGTCAGCAAACCTCATCCTCCCGTACAGCTGATGAACATGCCGTATGGTTGACCCAATTGTTCAATTTGAACGGATTCAAACTTGAAGCGGTTACCGATACGGTAATCGCCACCGTAGTGCCTCAGGCATTGTTCGATCTGCGCCGTCTGTGCAGTTTCTATTTTAAATCAGAGCCGCTTGTTCTGGGCGATGAGGAAACCAATTATGGTGTTGAAGTGAGCGCAACGCCGCCAGTCGGCGCCGACCGCATCTGTAACACCGTTGGTGCAGGGGTTTTGTTTCCTAATCAACCAACTGTTGTCGTCGACTTTGGAACCGCTACTACCTTCGATGTTGTAAATGAGGCGGGAGATTATTGCGGCGGTGTAATCGCTCCCGGTATCAACTTGAGCCTTGAGGCGTTGCATAACGCGACCGCCCTATTACCCCGTATCGATGTAGCTAAACCGGTCAAGGTTATAGGCACAGACACTGTAGCCTGTATGCATTCAGGTGTGTTTTGGGGCTATGTAGGGTTGATTGAAGGGATCGTAGATCGAATCCAAGGTGAGTTTGGTAAATCTATGAAAATCCTCTCCACTGGCGGCTTGGCACCTGTGTTTGAGGGCGCTACGAATGTGATAGAAGCCAACATCCCCAACATCACCATGCTGGGGTTGCGGGAAATCTATCGGCGCAGCAGAGGCGTCTAAATCTGGGATTTTTGAGTGACTGAGTTTGCAGAAGACGAGTTGATCTTTCTGCCCCTTGGGGGTTCTGGCGAGATCGGCATGAATATGAATTTGTACGGTTTTGCCGGGCAATGGCTGTTGGTAGATTTGGGCGTAACATTTGCAGACAGTGATATTCCGGGCGTGGACTTGATTACTCCCGATCCAACATTCATTGCTGACAGACGGGACGATCTGGCTGGCCTGATCATCACCCACGCTCACGAGGATCATCTGGGCGCGGTGGCCCATCTTTGGCGACGCCTGCGCTGTCCGGTCTGGGCGACACCATTCGCCGGTAATCTACTGCGCAACAAGCTTGAAGAAGCCGGTCTGTTGCACGAAGTGCCCCTCCATGTAATTGAACCAGGCCAACGGTTGCAGATCGGACCGTTCAGTATTGACTTTGTACCACTAACCCATTCGACCTTAGAAATGAATGCACTGGCAATTCGTACGGATGCGGGTCTGGTCCTGCACACCGGCGATTGGAAATTAGATCCCGAACCCCTGGTGGGGCCTGGAAGCGATCAAGAGGCACTGCGTCTCCTAGGCGACGAAGGCGTCATGGCGATGATAGGCGATAGCACCAATGCTCTGGTCGAGGGCACTTCGGGTTCGGAAGCGGAAGTGCGCGATAAATTATTGGAAATATGCGCCGACCGGAGCGGGCGGGTTGCGGTAACAACCTTTGCCTCTAATGTAGCGCGCATCGACACGGTCGCAAGGGTCGCCGCCGAAAATGGCCGTCATTTGGTGCTGGTGGGGCGATCGCTTTGGCGCATCCTGGCCGCGGCGAGGGATTGCGGTTACCTGCAGCACATTGCACCACCTCTAACAGATGATGAAGGTGGCTATCTTCCTCCGGATAAGGTGATGTTCCTATGTACTGGTAGCCAAGGTGAGCCCAGGGCGGCGTTGGCGCGAATAGCCGTCGGCGATCATCGTCATGTGGTGTTTGAAAAGGGAGATTTGGTGATCTTCTCATCACGCGTAATACCGGGCAATGAAACGGCCATTGGCCGTGTGCAGAACCGTCTATTGTGGAATGGCGTTGAGGTTATTGGAGAAGAGGAACGCGGTATCCATGTTTCGGGCCATCCGTGCCGGGATGAACTCGCGGAAATGTATCGTTTGGTTCGGCCAAAGATTGCTGTGCCCGTGCATGGTGAATACAAACACATGTTAGCCCATGCGGAACTCGCCCGGTCCATGCAGGTGCCTGAGGCTACAGTGATTGAAAACGGCCAGGCTCTGCGCTTGGTGCCTGGTAGCGTGGAGGTGGTGGCGGAAGTACGAAGCGGCCGCTGTTTTGTTGATGGTGACGTCGTTGTGCCGGCTAATGATGATGTTATTCGGATGCGGCGCAAACTGAGTTTTAGCGGCGGCGGCGCGGTAATTCTGGTGGCGAACCAGGACGGCGAGCTTTTGGCAGACCCTGAACTGATCCTGCAAGGCCTGGCGACAGATGATGGCCTGACCAGTTTAGCGGAAGAAGGTACCCGCGTCGTGGAGAACGCCGTGGACAATTTACCTCGGATGGCTCGCCGGGATGACGTACGCATGATCGAGGCAGCAAGGATCGCTCTGCGTCGTCTGATTCGAGAACGGCTGGGCAAAAGGGCCGTCGTCGAGGCGCGAATCATCCGCGTAGATTGATGCAAATGAACATATCGAGGGCATTTTTATGATCGGAAAGTTGAATCACGTAGCCATCGCGGTGCCCGATTTGACCGCCGCAGCATCTCTGTATCGCGATACCCTGGGCGCCAAAGTATCAGATCCCATCGACTTGCCGGAACATGGCGTGACTACGGTTTTCGTGGAATTGGCGAATTCAAAAATCGAACTTATCCATCCCTTGGGAGAAGATTCCGCGATCGAGAATTTTCTAAAACGTTCACCTGATGGCGGCATGCATCATATCTGTTTCGAAGTGACAAACATCATCGCGGCCCGAGACCAACTGAAGCGCGAAGGTGCACGCGTCCTGGGGGATGGGGAACCTCGTATCGGGGCTCATGGCAAGTCCGTACTGTTCCTGAACCCTAAGGATTTCTGCGGAACTTTGATCGAAATCGAACAGGTATAATAGCTCGGCGATTGGGCGGGCACTGATGGGTAATCCCAAGGTGTTGTTGATGGATGAACCTAGCGAAGGGTTGGCCCCTGTCGTCGTCGAGACCTTACGCAATGGACTGATGCGTTTGCGAGACGAGGCCGGACTAACCATTGTCCTGGTGGAGCAGAACGCCAGTTTGGCTCTTTCTTTTGCAAAACGGTGCCTGGTAATGAGCCGGGGCCGCGTTGTTCATGACGGGCCTTCATCCGCTCTTGAGGCCGACGAAAATATGTTGCGCCGTTTGCTCGGAGTTGAAGGGAGCCGTTGAAGTCATTGCCTTATGAGGCCGCTTTCCCTACATATCGCCGGGATCAATTTTGAATTGAGGCCTAACACATGCGTATGTCGCAATTTTTCCTGCCGGTGTTAAAGGACACGCCGGCTGAGGCGCAGATTGTTTCGCACCGTTTGATGTTGCGGGCGGGAATGATCCGGCAATCCTCGGCAGGAATTTATTCCTGGTTGCCGCTTGGTATTCGAGTGCTAAAAAAAATAGAGAACATTGTGCGGGAGGAACAAGACGCGGCGGGGGCACAGGAGCTGTTAATGCCGACAATCCAGCCGGCTGATTTATGGCGTGAGAGCGGCCGTTACGACGACTACGGGCTCGAAATGCTGCGCATTACAGATCGCCACGAGCGGGACATGCTGTTCGGCCCAACCAACGAGGAACTGATCACGGATATCTTCCGCAACTCAATCCGCAGCTACCGACAGTTACCCTTGAACATGTACCACATTCAATGGAAATTCCGGGACGAAGTACGGCCTAGATTCGGTATCATGCGGGGCCGGGAATTCCTTATGAAGGACGCCTATTCCTTCGACCTGGACGCTGAGTCATCCCGCCATGCTTATAACAAAATGTTTGTGGCCTACTTGCGCACGTACGAACGGATGGAATTAAAAGCCATTCCCATGCAGGCTGATACCGGTCCCATCGGCGGAGACTTGAGCCATGAATTCATTATTCTGGCCGATACAGGCGAGTCCGAAGTCTATTGCCATGCCGACTATTTGGATTTTCAAGCGCCCGATGCCAACGTTGCATATGACGACGATTTGTCGCCGGTGATCGAGCATTGGACCTCTCACTACGCCGCTACAGACGAAAAGCACGACCCGGCTAGGTTCGATGCGGAGGTTCCAAAAGACCGTCAGATCTCGACACGCGGCATTGAAGTTGGCCATATCTTTTATTTTGGTAATAAGTATTCGAAGCCCATGGGCGCCATGGTGATGAATGCTGATGGCGTCGAGGTACCGGTCGAGATGGGCTCATATGGTATTGGGGTCTCGCGGTTGGTAGGAGCCATTATTGAAGCCAGCCATGATGACGACGGCATTATTTGGCCGGCTGCCGTCGCACCGTTTCATGTTGGGTTAATAAATTTAAAAGTGGGCGACGACGCCTGTGACGCCGCAGCGGGGGAGATTTATCAAAAATTGCGAAACGCTGGCGTTGACGTGTTGCTTGATGATACCGAAGGCCGGGCGGGCGGCAAGTTCGCGACCTTGGATTTGATCGGTTTGCCGTGGCAGATGATAGTCGGTCCTCGTGGCGTCAAGTCGGGGGTAATAGAGGTCAAGGAACGGCGAACGAGCCAGCGGCAGGAACTTTCCGTAGATGCGGCCATTGCGGCAGTTACAGGGGCATAGATCCGACAAATGTTCGGCGCACTGGAATGGGTCATCGCGGCACGGTATCTACGTGCCCGCAGGCGTGAGGGCTTTATCTCCATCATAGCTTGGTTTTCACTAATCGGTATTGCTTTGGGTGTTGCCACCCTGATCATCGTCATGAGCGTGATGAACGGCTTCCGCACCGAACTTTTGGACCGGGTTCTGGGCTTAAATGGCCATATGGTTGCGCGGGGAATTGGCTACCAAATGCGTGACTATGATCGAATCGCCGCGGGTTTGCTGAAATTGCCGGGGGTAAGAATTGCCGCGCCGCTGATCGAAGGGCAAGTGATGGCAACGGCCAATAAACAGGCCTCCGGCGCTCTCGTTCGCGGCATGTGGCCCAAGGGTCTGGCGGCGCGATCTATTATTACGGACAATTTGTACAGCGGTCAAATGCAGGAATTTAGAGGCAAGCACAATGTCATAATCGGACAGCGGTTGGCCGCAAAATTGGGCCTGGTTGTGGGCGATAAAATTACCCTAATTTCTCCCCAGGGAACCGCCACCGCTTTCGGTAATGTCCCTAGAACCAAGACCTATCGGGTTGCAGCTACCTTCATGGTGGGCATGTACGAATACGATTCTACATTTATCTACATGCCCCTGCCAGCGGCTCAGATCTTTTTCAAATTGAAAGATGCGGCGAATGGCGTGGAATTGTTTTTGGATGATCCAAATGACGTCTATCGTTTGCGGCGGGATATCCAGTCTGTGCCTGGCGTGACGCAGGTAGTTGATTGGCAGCAGGTTAACCGGCACTTCTTTCAAGCGTTGCAGATCGAACGTAACGTGATGTTTCTCATTTTGACCCTGATCATACTGATCGCAGCATTTAATATTGTGTCGTCGCTGATCATGTTGGTGCAGGACAAGGGTAAGGCGATTGCCATATTGCGGACTATGGGAGCCACTCGGGGCATGATCATGCGCATCTTTATGATTTCCGGAACTTCTGTGGGAGTGATTGGCACCCTGGCGGGTTTTATTCTTGGACTAAACTTTTGCCTGAACATCGAGACTATCCGCCAGTGGTTGGAAAAATTGACGGATACGGAACTGTGGTCGCCAGAGGTCCGG
Organism: uncultured Rhodospirillaceae bacterium; assembly: GCA_964507245.1. Classification (GTDB taxonomy): domain Bacteria; phylum Pseudomonadota; class Alphaproteobacteria. The sequence continues at coordinate 20,646 of CAZDQC010000033.1, read as the reverse complement.
TTTCTGAGTCAAATCCCTGCCGAAGTGAATAATGGCGAAGTTGTTTCCGTGCTCATCATGGCGTTGGCTCTTTCCTTCTTAGCGACAATTTACCCGGCCTGGCGGGCGGCCCGTATCGATCCTGTGGAGACCTTGCGATATGAGTGATGGTCCTGCCCTCCGGATTACGGGATTGAATCGGACTTTCCATCAAGGTGGCCGGGAGCTGAAAATCCTGCGGGATCTGGAGATGACCGTAGATCGGGGAGAGGCGGTGGCGTTGATCGGCCCCTCGGGTTCGGGCAAATCGACCCTGCTACATGCGGCAGGTCTATTAGAGCAACCAGACGATGGCGAAATTGAAATTGTTGGGCAGCGTTGTTCCACCATGGGTGATGCGCAACGAACTGTAATTCGTCGTAAACAGCTAGGATTTGTTTATCAATTTCACCACTTGCTGCCCGAATTCACGGCTCTGGAAAACGTGATGATGCCCATGCGGTTGATGCGAACACCAAAGTCCCAGGGGTTATCTCGTGCCGCAAAACTGCTGGGTGAAATGGGCCTTGCTGACCGCATAGGTCACATGCCGGCGCAACTGTCTGGTGGCGAGCAGCAACGGGTAGCCATCGCTCGCGCTTTGGCCAACCAGCCTGTATTGTTGCTGGCTGACGAGCCCACAGGCAATTTGGACCAGGCAACTGCGGAATTAGTGTTTGAAGAATTACTCTCGGCGGTTCGGGGTCGCGGTCTTAGTATGCTGGTGGCCACACACGATGTCATGATAGCCGATCGCCTGGACCGCGTGGTGCGGATCCAGGACGGCCACGTTGTCACGCTTTGATGTACTCGATACCTACGCATAGGTAAGAGCATAATCTTGTCGCAGGGTCGGAAAGAAATACAAAGGTTGTTGAGAAGAACTACACCCAAAAGTCATTGAAGAGATGCTTCAGATTTATGACAGCTACAATGAAACCAGACAATAGTTAGGTTTGTGAATTTCTCTGTCTAAAAATACTCCAACCGAAAAATTGAAACGATATTTGGAAGGATTAAGAAAAGAAATTAAGAGGCCGGACTACGGCTTACGAGCAACGATATGGTAGATGTGCCAATGTTTCGGTGTGCCACGCGGCGTGACCGAATCTGTTTCCTCCTCCCAAAATTTCTCAACGTCATACTGCCCAATCAATGTCCACACCTCGGCTAGGGTAAAGTGGGTGTTCGTTGGGTTCCCTGCCCATTGATCCCGATTGCCATAAAGCTGGCCACTAAACCTACCACCTGATCGCAGGCTATCGTAAATACGCCGCCAAATGTTCAGAAAGTTTGTTTTCCGACATAGCGGCAAGGCAAAACTAGAATTCACGAGGTCGGCACCCGACCAGACGGCATTCTCGAAACGGGAAACTCTTGTAACGAGCGTTGTCTTTAACTCACCTAATTCAGGACGTTTCCTAAGGGTTTCTATGGCGGATGCCTGTGCGTCGATGGCTAGGACTGACCAGCCTCTGCGCAATATCTCCATGGTGTCACGTCCATTGCCACAACCGAGGTCAACGGCTCGGCCTACGGCTTTTTCGTTATCAAACCGGGAGAGCGCCTCCATTAGAGTTTCTCTGGGCGGGCGGTCATCTGTTCTTTGGTAGTAGTCCTGCCAGTCCTGCGCTGAATTTTTCCTAGACATGGATAGAGTGCTCAATTGGGCGGTCGTTGGTGATGGCGAAGTTCTGCGTTTGCGGTGTACACAGGTGCTGCACGGTCGCCTCTATTCTGGTCAGGGTAGCACCATGGCGCCGATGACTGTGTGGCTGCTCGTGGGTTAAACTAAGGTGTTCTGAACGCATGCCCGATTTCGTCGAATGTGTCGATTGTTTGTGAATGGAACGTAGATTGCTGTCGGGAACTTGGTGGCACCTCGTGTGCAAAGAAACTTGGTGATCCGACTTACATCAGTTATCAAATTTCAACCACCGGGTACAATTCCCGCGGGCAGGCCTTCAATATGCCGGCAAATGTCACCGGGACGGGTCAGCCAGATGTTTTTGCGATGACTCTCGATATGCTTCAAGGCCCGGCGCAAATGGCGCAGGCGGAATGGTTGACCCACTACAAAAGTGTGCAGGGAAATGGGAAATACAAGGGGTTGATTGACAGACTGTTCCAGCATTTCATCAAAATTATCTATGATGGCGTCAGCGTATTGCTCCGGTGTCATTTTGTGCAGGACGATGTAGCGGTTGTCGTTCAATTCCACTGGATAGGGCATGGCGAGTATGGGCTTGTGCCTGGTCTTCATCCAGATCGGTTGATCGTCGCAACACCAGTCCATGTTGTAGCGGTAACCGGCCTCGCTCAACAAATCTAATGTTGTTTCACTTTGTGACAGCCAAGGCGACATATACCCGGTTGGCGCCGTTCCCTCATTCACAGTGATTGCTTCAGTTGCTGTCTCGATCAAGGTCCGTTCTTCATCTTCGCCACGGCCGCCTTGCTCTTCGGAATTTGTTATGCCGTGACCGAGAAATTCGTCGCCCCGCGCGCGCAGCCTCTCAGCAATTTGAGGGGCATGATCATATATCTCCGAATTCAGTTGCGCCTGGATTGGAATATCCAATTCATCAAACAGATCCATCAGACGCCAGAACCCGACCCGGTTGCCGTAATCCCGCCAGGCAAATACGCTTTGCTTGTTGTGCATGCCTGACGGAGCAATGGCAGATTCGACGCTTTTGTCCCAGGCGAACTGTTCCACATTTAGGGCTATGTATACTGCCAGGCGTTTTCCGTCGGGCCAGGAATAGTCGGGCCGTTCGTCGATGGGTGAAAATTCGTATCGTCCGTGTGTTGAAAGCATGAAAATTTTCCTTGAAGAGTTTTCCTATAGTGGCGGTCTTTGAGCATGCCAATCGGTGGCTGCTTCATACCCGGCGGCGATACGGTAGACCATGGCCTCATCAAATTGTTTGCCCACGATCTGCATGGCTAGGGGCATCCCATCGTCATTGAACCCGTTTGGCATGGCCAGGGCGGGATTACCCGTTAGATTAAAGGGTGTTCGGGCCTGACGTGGATATTTCAAAGCGATTTCTTCCGCATCATCGATGGCGAATGCGGCATCCATGGCGGAAACTGCAATGACGCCGTCGAGGCTTGAAATAGTCCGATTAAAGCTTGCGGTCAGTTTACGACGTAGCCGGAGGGCATCAACATAGTCACTGCCGCTCAAGAAGGCGCCGGGCAGAATTCGTTCCAGAAAGGATTCCCCGTAGTCTTCTGGTCGGGTCTGCAGCCAATTGCGGTGAATGGCATAAGCCTCCGATAACAATATGATCCGATTGCATGTTGCGAATTCGCCCAAGGGCGCGGTTTCAATTTCACTGATATCTGCGCCTAGATCCGACAGAACGTCGAGCGCGTCCTCCAAGGCCTGAGCCATAGCGGGCTCGGCAGTCATATCTCGATTGTGAAAATGTCGGATCACGCCAATGCTCAGGCCATCAACGCCCTTGTCTAAATCTGCTGTGAAATCAGGGGTTGGCAGATTGGCGGAGCCTGGATCGCCCGGATCATGACCGGCAATCACATTCAGCATCAAGGCATTATCGGCTATGTTTCGTGTCATTGGCCCGACATGGTCCAGGGAAAAAGACAAGGGAAATACACCGCGCCGGCTGACCCGTCCGTATGTTGGTTTCATGCCGACGATTCCGCAGGCAGTAGCCGGGTTGCGCACAGATCCACCTGTGTCAGTACCGATCGCCATGGGCACAAGCCCTGCCGCTACGGCCGCCCCGGATCCTGAGGATGAGCCGCCCGGATATCGCGTGCGGTTCCATGGATTGCGGGCGGGAGGCCAAGGCAAATCAAAGGACGGCCCGCCAATGGCAAATTCATGGGTCGCGGTTTTGCCCAAAAGAATGCCACCAGCGTCATGAAGTTTTGCAGTGACGGCAGCATGATCTGTTTTGGGCGGCTGCTGGGCAAGAATTTGGCTGTGGGCGGTGGTAGGCAGACCGGCCACATCCACGATATCCTTAAGGGCAAAAGGAACACCGTGCAGAGGACCAAGCGTCTCACCATTTTTCACTGCTATTTCGGCCAACGCCGCGCTTTCTAGAGCGCCGTCGTCTAAAACTCGTAGAAAACTATCTAATTGGCCGTCATGGGCGGCAATGTGGTCCAACAGCGCCTGTGTGTATTTGACAGGGGATAGATCACCGCTTCGAATACGGCGGACTGCTTCGGTTAAACTCAGGAACGCAAGTTCGTCAGGCATTGTTATCTACTCTGAAGATATGACTTGGTTCATCCCCGGGAGCATGCGTGCGGTTCAGGCGCTCGGCCATGGCACGGGCATTTTCAAAGGAGGCACGAACTAATTCCGGCCGAGAGGCATATATGACTTCTAATCCGAGGGATTTAGCGAATTCGGTCAGGTCTTTATCCTTTGTGCTCATAGCTATTCCTTTGTCGTATACCCAAGAATGTTGTCTTCTAATATGTGGTCCGCATTTCGATCTACGGCGCGTCCGTAACCGCCACCGCCTGGTGTGGCCATTAAAATACGGGCACCCTTATCCAAATGATGTTGCGCTCGATTATCCACTTCTATTCCATCGATCTGAACACTGCCCACTTCGCCGTCACCGCCACCCGATAGGCCCGGTGCGCCGAAACGGGTGCGTTCAGCCATGAATGTTACGGCAATTGGGCTGTCAGAAAGATTTTCAATCAGGATATCTTCACCCAAGCCGCCCCGGTATTTGCCGTTTCCGCCTGAATTGGGCCTTAGGCGTTTGTAATGAAATAGTAACGGGGCATATTGTTCGGCTACTTCCACGGGCGTACAGGACAGGTTCGAAGGCCAGGATATGGCATGCTCACCGTCGGAGCCAGCCGTAGCTCCCATGCCGCCGTTGAAGAACAGATTTGAGGCATAGGTTTGGCCATCCGGCCGGACGCCGGATTGAGTGCAATTCCACAAAGGCGACCCCGCAGCGGCCATAACCTGTTCCGGCATCACTTCCGCTAGAGCGCCAAAGGCAAGGATTGGTACGTAATGTCCCGTGCTGGCTCTTGCGCCCACTGAAGCCGGCGGCAGAGGGTTAAGAAGGGAATTTTCCGGGGCTTCCGCTGTAATTGGGCGTAGCATGCCTGAATTATTGGGAATGTTGGGCAGAAGAGCGCATTTGATGGCATAGGCTGACATGGCATAGGTGTAGCAGAAGGGGCAGTTTATGGAGCGCTGTTGCACCGATGAGGTGCCACTAAAATCAAAATGTACGGTTTCATCGGCCACCGTAAGCCTCAAAGCAAAAGTGAATGGGGCATCTGCGCTCAGGCCATCCGTTTGCATCTGGTAATCATAAATTCCGTCGCTAATTTCTTTGATGGCTGAGCGCATGGCGTTCTCGGTACGGTCGTTCAATTCCTTTGAAATCGCTTGCAGATTATCCAAACCGTATTCTGCCAACATCGTGAGAACACGATCCTCGATCAGATAATTTGCGGTAATTTGCGCATTGATGTCGCCTTCGGTTTGATTTGGGGTCCGCACCTGGGCGCGTAATAATTCGAAAAATGTTTTGTCTTCCGTGCCGTTGCGTAGGATCTTAATCAAGGGAATTTGAAACCCTTCCTCGAAAATTTCTCGTGCCTCCACGGAGCGAATCCGGCCGCCGATATCGGGCATATGTGAGGCAGTGGCGGCGAAGGCAACCAGGTGATTGCCCCGGAAGATAGGCCGGACAATGCTGCAATCGTTTAAATGACCAGTGCCGAGCCAAGGATCGTTGGTGCAAATCACATCGCCAGGATAAAGACCATCGCGTCCGAATTTACTCAAGGTGTGGCGCACAGTTGCCGGCAGAGTGCCAATAAATGAAGGTATGGAACCGCTGTTCTGAGCCAGTAACTGGCCTTCTGCGTCGGTCAGGACGCACGCAAAATCGTTAGCTTCATTCGACAGTGTAGAGAACGAGGTGCGTACGATGGCCTTGGCCGCTTCGTCGACGCTGGCGATCATGCGGTTCCAAATCACTTCCAGGGTGACGGCATCAAGTTTGCTCATGACGATCTTCTGGTAGGTCGATGATTAGATTACCAGCCCTTGAAATGTGAAACCGTCCGCCGGGTCCTATGACCGCGGTGGATTCCGCCTCCTCCACTACCGCCGGGCCAAGAAATTCTTCGCCCACAGCCATGCGGGAACGGTCGAATACATCTGCATCTGTCAGTTCGCCGAACTCAGGGACGTAGATTTCTCGGATCGTCTTTTCCCGTGTTACTGGTTTGCCTCTTTCCTCTATATCGTCGACCATTATCTGCGTAGGTGCCGTCAGCCGAACCCGTAGCGCCGCTATGGCTACTGGGACATTTGGCGGCGGTCGTGTGAAATGAATTTGATAGGCAGCTCTATACGCAGCAAGGATATTATCATGACTGTTCTCGTCATAGGGCCCATTGGGCAGGTTGACAACTAGTTCAAAGCCTTGCCCGACATTCCGCAAATCGGCCAAGCGCTGCACGCCCGCTTTGTGCGCATCTATACCGGTATCTGCAATGACTTGCCGGGCGTCATCCTCCAATCTGACAAATTGTGATTCCAGAGCCTTCCAGTCAATTTCTTCAAGGCTTGCGGCGAATGCAGCAGTGCGATCCACTCGGGCCGGCGCTAGCAATAGTCCGAGGGCCGAGGCGACACCGGCATTTCTGGGGCAGACAATTTTTTTGATGCCCAATTTTTGGGCCATGTAAAAGGCATGGACTGGACCAGCGCCGCCTGTCGCTACCAACGTATAGGAGCGGGGATCGCGGCCCTTTTCCGCAATATGTACTCTTGCGGCCGAGGCCATGTTTTCATTTACTAGATCGTGGATGCCCCAGGCCAACTCGTCAGGCGAAAGGCCTGCTCTATTTGCCAATGTGGCCAAGGCCGAACGTGCCGCCGGCAGGTCCACATTGATTGCGCCTCCGGCAAATCCGTCGGCTGAAAGATAACCAAGGGCGAAATCCGCATCCGTCACTGTGGGCTGTTCACCGCCTCGATTGTACGCAACAGGCCCCGGTGCGGCACCGGCGCTATCAGGACCGGCCTTTAAAAGGCCCAATTCGTCTAACCGGGCGATGGAGCCCCCGCCCGCTCCGATTTCGATCAACTCCACAGCCGAAATGCGGATAGGCAGGCCGCTGCCTTCAGCAAAGCGCTTCTCGCGCGCCGCTTCAAAACGGTAGACAATCTCGGGCTCTTTACCATCAATAAGGCAAAGTTTGGCAGTGGTACCCCCCATATCGAATGCCAACACCTGATCCAAATTCTCAGCTCGGCCGATGTCGGCAGCTGCAAGGGCTCCGGCGGCTGGCCCTGATTCCAACATCTGTACTGGAGATCGGCGGACTTCCCCCACATGTGTTAATCCGCCACTGGACACCATCAACATCAAAGGTGACGTTATGTCATGGGCATAAAGTCTTTCACTTAATTCCTCCAAATAATCTCGCGCCAAAGGCATAACGTAGGCGTTCGCAACAGTTGTCGAGGCTCGTTCGTATTCACGGATTTCTGGTGCGACGTCGCAGGAGAGGCTAACAGAAATTTCAGGTAGGGATTTTGAAATCCGTTCTCCCGCAATTCGTTCATGCGTCCCATTTCGATAGCTGTGGAGAAAAACGATACCAATGGACTCTATTTTTTGATTGCGCAGAGCCTCGATAATTTTTTCAAGGGATTGCTCGTCCAAGGCACGGTGGACAGTGCCATTGGCTAGAATTCGCTCGGGAATCTCAAATCGTCGGTCCCGAGGTGCCAACTGCCGAGGTTTCTTCGCCGCTAGGTCGTAAAGGTCATATTTTCGCTCCCGACCGATTTCCAAACTATCGCGAAAACCTTCCGTGGTCAGCAGGGCGGTCTTGGCTCCCTTATGTTCTATCAAGGCGTTTGTGAACAGTGTCGTGGCATGAACCACCCGATCGATTTCCCGGCCCGAAACCTTTTCGCGGTTCATGATCTGATCTACGGCGTTCACTACTGCCAAAGCGGGATGGCCTGGTGTAGTCAAAGTTTTTGCAGCTACGCGGCGGCCTTGCGCCCGGTCAAAAAGAACGGCATCGGTAAATGTGCCGCCAATATCAATGCCTAGGGCATAACGCTTCATGGTTGTCCCAGGAGAGCCTGACGAAAGCGGTTTTTATGATATGCCGCATCCCATGAAAAACGGACCTTGGGTGGATCATCGACGCGAACTTTCAGCAACACGAATGAACTGCCGTTTGTTTGCCGTAGCATCTCTGCCGCCTCGGCTAGTTCTGCTTCCTCATGCACTGTGCGGACGGCACTAATTCCGGAACCCTGTGCGATTACAGCCAAGTCAGTGCCTAGACCAGTATGGCTGCGCTGAAAGCCAGTTTCGCCGTAGTGCTCGTTGTCGACACAGACGATGCCTAGATTTGATGGATTGGCCACTGCTACTGTTGCTAGGGTGCCCACGTTCATCAGTAACTCGCCATCGCCGGTTACTACCAAAATTCTTTTGTCGGGCCGCGCAAGGGCCAAGCCAAGGCCCATTGAGGTGGCAGCACCCATAGCACCACCGAAGCCAAAGACGCGTGGGTCATCACCAACGGCAGCAAGGACATCGCCCTTGGTTCCGGCTAGGCCGGCCACAATCAACGTATCGTCGTCAAGAATATCCAGTATGGACTTAACCGCCGCGCGGCGATCTAAATGTCCGGTTGCGACCCTGCCTTCGGCACGGGTGCCCTTATTAGGGTCGGTGTCTAATTTGGCCATTGTCTACCTCAACTAAATTTCTTCGCGCCGAGCAGTTTTTGACCAAGCAGCACGGCGACAGGTAATTCACTGTTAAAGGCCATAGTGATTGCCGCGCTGATAGTTCTTCCGGCTTCGGTCGGATCATCAATGCGAAGGCACATAACGTCGCAAGCTTCTAGTACTGGCTGGGTTGATTGCCCCATGGGCATTTGCCAGGGGTTTCCTTCGCCAAAATCGCCTCGCATGGAAATCAATGTCAAAAACGGAAACCTACCGGCCCGGACTAGGGACAACAGGTTGATGCAATTACCTACACCGCTGCTTTGCATCAACAGAACGCCACGGCTGCCGCCCAGATGCGCACCAGCCAGTAGGCCTACGCCTTCTTCTTCGGTCGTCAGGGCGATAGCATAGACCTCGGGGTCGGCGATGGATCGTTTGATCAGGTGGTCGTGACCGGCATCTGGAACATAGGCGAACTGATCAATGTCGGCTTCTCGCAACAAACCGTAAATTTCCTCTGGCCATTCTTCGCTCATGTATAGCTCCAGGTTTGTTGCCCAAGAGTGCCCGTTCTCTTTTTTACAGCCTCGGCGGTGCTGATGCTTCCCTTCCGAATCACCACCGCCTTGTCTGTTGCACTCCATTGCCAACCGGGGACATCTGCCATCAATCTAGCCCTTTTTAAATGTCTTCAGTCGTTCTTCAATATCTGAGCTTCGGCCAGGACTTTCCGACATTTCGAACGCCATGCCTTCGCGGAAGGTGTAGTCCTGCCCCTTGTTATATAGCATTTTGTTGCCGCGCAGGCTGTGCCAGGAGGTAGCAACAATATCGTCTGCCATGGAGGACACCACGATTTCTAATTCGCCGTTAGGCACGCACTGATTGGCCAGACCCATGGCGACAGCGTCTGTGCCCGAGTAAACCCTGGCGGTGTAACTCATTTCCTTGGCTTTTAGATAACCGACGCGGCGGGGAAGGCGCTGACTCATGCCCCAACGTGGGGTCATGCCCCATTTGCCATGGGTATCTGCGAATTTGGCGGTATCGGAGGCTACTAGTAAATCACAGCCCAGAGCTAGTTCCAGGCCACCTGTGAAACAATGGCCGCGGATTTCAGCTATCACCGGTTGGGGCAGGGCCTCCATCATGTCGATAGTGTCGGCTTGAAAAGTGGGGTTCGGTGGTTCTTCTCCTGCTTGGATCGATTTCAAATCGTTGCCGGCACAAAAGGACCTTCCAGCTCCACGAAGGACAACGCAGCCAACGCCATCGATATCAGCGCTGATGTTTTCAATATGGCCGCGCAGTTCCAAGAACAAGGCTGGGTTAAGAGCGTTCAGGGCATCGGGCCGGTTCAGTGTGAGCGTCGCCACACCGCTGGCGTCATTTCTCATTACCAAGACCGTCACTATGTTGTCTCCTTAAACATTCTTATGGGGCCATTCAAGCCTGCCATAGTTTTGGCAACAGCCGCCAGCATGTTGGAGGCAGGATGCAGACGGTTGACATAGCTCATGGCCTTTGTGAAATCTTTGGGCGCGTAGGATGATGTCTTGACCATGGCAACTGCTTCAGGTTACCGGCGCGCGCTGGTGGAATTGCGGCTGATCCCACCGGCGCGATGTCATTATGTCCTCAATCACGCTGACAGCGTCCCAGATATCCACATGGCGCAAATAAAGTGGCGTAAAGCCGAACCGAAGAATATTGGGGGCACGAAAATCGCCGATTACGCCTTCGGCAATGATGGCCTGCATGATGGGATAGCCCATTTCGTGGCGCCATGATACCTGGCTGCCACGTCGATCATGCTCCCGTGTCGTGGACAGGGTGAATCCATGGCCAGCGCAGCGCTGCTCCATGACCGCGATGAAATTGTCGGTCAATGAGAGACTCTTGGCGCGAATATCGGCCATGTCGACTTGGTCGAACACTTCCAAGGCTGCGTCCAGGGCACTCATGGCTAGGATCGACGGTGTGCCGCAGCGTTGACGTATAATTCCGGGGCCAGGGCGGTATCCGACTTCGAATTCGAATGGAGACGCATGGCCCTGCCAACCTGACAAGGGTTGACGTACTTGATCTTGCAATCTGTTCGCCACGAATAGATAGGCCGGCGCACCAGGACCGCCGTTCAGATATTTGTAGGTACAGCCAACGGCGAAATCCACTTTGGCCCCGTTCAGGTCTACTTCCAGGGCGCCGGCACTGTGGGACAGATCCCACAACATAAGGGCACCGGCTTCATGGGCTCGGCGGGTTACGGCAGCCATATCCTGGACATAACCCGTGCGGTAATTCACATGGGTCAACGAGACTAGCGCAACTTTCTCGTCGATTGCCTCCAGGACATCATTGCCATCCACCAAGCACAAATCGTGCCCCTGACCCATGAAATGGATCAACCCCTCGGCCAGATAATTATTCGTCGGGAAGTTTTCGGATTGGCTGACTATCACTTTGCGGCCTGGACGTTGGTCCAGGGCAGCCGCCATTAGCTTGAAAAGATTGTTGGAGGTAGAGTCGCCGACTAGCACTTCACCGGGATTGGCACCAATAATTGGCGCGATTTGGTCACCCACCTTGTGGGGCAGGTTCATCCAGCCGTGGATGTTCCAGGATTTGATCAGGTCCCCCCGCCATTGTTGATGGATTACCTGGTTCAACCGTTCGGGCACGGCACATGGCAGAGGGCCCAAAGAATTGCCGTCCAGATAGATGATGCCTTCCGGTAGATCGAATTTGCCCCTGCTGGCTGCCAGTGGATCCGAGCGGTCCAGGGCAACCATGTCCTCACGGTCAAGCATCCTTCTGATTACTCCGCCACCAACGGGACGGCGCGACACGTTGGCCGTAGCCTAGTTTGATATCCAGCCACAACATCAGACGACGTAGCCGGGTGCCCGCCAGTCGCCGAGCCAGGCGCATGATGGGCCCGTTAAAATCTTTGTTATAGGGACAAACCCTCATGCAAATGGCGCAGTCACTACGCATCTTGGTCCAAAAGCTGAAGCATTTTTCGCAATCCGCCGTCCATTTTTTGACGCCATTTATCGCGGAGCGGTTGGGTCCGCCCTCCTTGGGCGGACCGTAGGGCAGTGCCTTGGGAGGGCAAGCGTCGGCGCATCGCTGGCAGATGTTACAGAACTCTGTAACACCAAACTTCTTTGGTTTGTCGTGCACAAGAGGCAGGTCGGTGAAGATCTTGGAAAATCGCACGCGGGGCCCAAATTCCTCTGTAATGACCATTTGGTTGCGGCCGTATTCTCCCAGACCTGCCTGAACAGCCATGGGGATCACTAGGGCCGTGTCGTTCATGGAGCCGATGGCTTGGTACCCCAGATTGCGAATAAATTGAGATAGTTGCGCCACGGTCACGGCCTCGTCAGAATAGCCCATGCCCACCGCTGCGCCGGCCAGGGCCGACGGATAGGATTTCACAAGGTCGTAGTCCATGCCGTGGCCCATAACGATGACGTTAGTCAGGTCGAGGGGTAAATCATTGGGTTTTTTCTCGAAAGTCTTGATGTCCGCGCGCGTAGCGTAGACCCAGCGGTTATCATAGGCGGTCACGCCTACGAGATCGCAACCGAACATGCGCGCCACTCGCTTGATTTCTACCGTCATGGCGGCAGCGTCTTCGACAGGGAAGCGCTGTTCAGCTGGGGGGTAACGGGCCTCTTGCGGGTCCTGGAATCCTTCCCGTAGGCCATTAGGACGATTGCGATCTGCGTAATCGTCCGCCACTGACCAGGCCGCGTTACGCAAGGCAAAATCCCTTTGTGTGAAGCCGTCTACGTTCCGCGAATTGAAACTGTGCCCGTGACTGCGAAAGAACTCCATGCTGGCGTCCGAGCGTACTGTCTCATCCCAAAACGCCCGGCAGAATATATCGTCCTTTTGATCGAACCGTCGAAAGTCGGGACCAACCTCAATTCCCGCAGCCATGTCGTCCTCTCGTTGATAGAGACTTCTGGGCAGATGGTTGGCGGGATAAAAATCCGTAGGATTGGTCATTTACGCGGCAATTTGCTCCAGCACAGGCAACAGATATCGGCGGAATTCTTCTGGGTTTTCGGACATGGGAAAATGGCCCATCCCTTTCATGACCTGAAAAGAAGTGGCGTTGATCTCCTCGGCTAGTTGACTGCTGAGTTCCGGGGTAGCGGAGGTGTCGTATTCACCGGTCAGAAGGTGGACAGGGCACTGAGCAGTATCGATGTCACGCGCGACGCCGTTTCGCATATCTCCGTCGGTGAAGTAGTAATTCAGATCCCCCATGAATACCCCGGGGCCGCCTTGCATGTAATGCCACAAAGTTTCCCAGGCGTCCGTACCATTGGATTGCGGCGCGATCAGGCCCATCATTAGGGCACCAGAAATTTCCGGCCCATGCACGTCTGGCCGGTGAATACTGCGCAGACCTTCGGGCTCTCCATCGATCCTGTTCTCGGCATAGAGTGCTGATTGCAGGCCGATCACTGCGCGCAGTTCGTTGCCGTGGCGCAAGGCTAAGTGCAGCACCGCCCGCCCGCCGATCGAACAGCCCATGATCACCGGATTGGCCAGTTCCAGAGCCTCTTTTACTGCCATCGTGATGGCAACATAACGATCCGTGGACAACTGATAAATCTCGTCCTGGAATCCAGGGGGTGGCGAAGATTTACCATGCCAAGGCAGATCGAACACGACGACACGGAAGTTCTCCGTGATTGTCTCGTCGTTCAAGATTGCACGGTACTGCCGCCCGTCCGCACCGGCGGTATGTAGGCAGATCAGCGGAATTCCGCTGCCAGCCTCTTCAAAATAGATGCGATGGGGGCGGCCCTCGAACGCCAAATTGATGTACCGACCGACGATGGGGTCGATTATCGGCGGAGTTGGAATGCTGTTGGCTTTCGTCGGGCGTGGCCGGCTCATGGAAAATAGCAGCTCCAGTGGCAAAAGGTTCTGGTAAAAGGCCACGTGATCTCCGCTAAGCTTCAGATGCCCAGTGCGGCGCATGGCCGAGAGAGATTGTAGGCCTGGCCGAGGATTGGCCGTGATCAGTTCCCGCCAATCGTTTCCGCTTGCTTCCAGCCGGAAGGTGACCCTGAGACCCGGTCGATTGGGACCGATCCGCACGCCGTGAGCGTCATAAAACAAATATTGGCTCTCGCCATCGATACAGAGTTCGATACAAGCGTCCGCGAAACGGCCCCGCCAGGCCACATTCGGATGGTCTCCGGTGCGCTCAATGATATCTTGAAACATCAGTCAGTCTTTCCTAATCGCCTATTCGAAATTCTTTTCACAAGAGTAGCAAGGTTGGTGTTAAGGCGGAAACTCCTCATCAATCCGGCAATGCGGCTACACGCTTGGTGATCCAGTCGTCGTCATCAGTCAGCGTCGCCAATTCCGCGCGGGCCTGCGACTTCGTTTGGGTCGCCGCCGTCGCGATCCTGGGCGTCTTGCCGTCGGCCGGTTGGCAAGACGCTTCCAATCGAATGCCATTGGGATCGAAAAAGTAGACAGAGAAGACGCCGGGCAAAACTTCCAAAGGCCCGATGGTGTCGATATCCCGTTCCTTCAGGCGAAGCTGCAGGGCTTCGAAGGCATCCGGCAGCATCGAAAATGATACATGTTGCATTGCCGCAAGGGCGTCCCGGTCTCCGACCTGCTTTTCACCTTCAGGTATTTCGAAGAATGCCAACAGGCTGTCGTTCCCCATGTCGAAGAAATAGTGCCGCAGGTTTTCATAGGGCGGATTTCCCCGGTTATTTGGGCCTGAGCCCAGTCCCGCTGGTATCTTCATGGCATGCACCAATTTCATGCCGAGGACATCGATATAATAATCGATGGTCATTTTCATATCCTCGGTATTCAGGGCCAAATGATGGATGCCGCGCGTGGCCGGTGCATTGCTGTCTGTCATAACGGGCTAATTCCCTATTGTGAGTGGAATAATGCGTAGCCGTATCATGGGAATGCTATATGTTGGCGGAAAAAAAGCCAACCAATCGACCCGGCCTCCACCAGCTTGATTGCCCATTTGAATGATTGCCAACCACACCGCCCGCGGAATCGCCTATATGTGCCTTGCCGTGGGCTTATTTCCCTTTCTCAATGCCTCGGTCAAACTGTTGGGCGAAACCTATGCGGTCCAGCAGGTGCTATGGGTGCGGTATCTTGGCCATTTTTTTCTTATGTTGATAATTTTTTTGCCCTTTCAGGGACGGGCGTTGTTCAGGACCAAAAACATAGGCGCTCAGCTGTTGCGGTCACTGCTGCTGCTGGGATCGACGACTAGTTATTTCATTGCACTTAACTACCTGCCTTTGACCACCGCGGCCTCGATAAGTTTCACCTCGCCATTCATCGTAACTGCCCTGTCCGTGCCATTGCTGGGTGAGCGAGTAGGCCCGCGCCGCTGGACAGCCGTGGCCATTGGGTTCACGGGTGCCTTGATCATCATTAGACCTGCCGGAGCCTCCTTTCATGGTGCGGAATTATTTGTGATTGCCTCTGCCACCTTCTATTCCTTTTATCAAATCATGACCCGTCGTCTAGTAGGACAGGACAGCCCTGTTACGACCATTATTTATACCGCCGTGTTCGGTGCGCTGCTGACATCACTGGTAGGGCCTTTCTTTTGGGTGACGCCGGATGAACCGCTCAATTGGCTGCTGTTCGCTGCGACCGGAGTGTTTGGAGGGCTGGGGCATCTTTGCGTGGTCAAGGCCTTCCAATGGGCAGAGGTATCCGTGATTTCGCCATTTGTCTATTTGCAATTGGTGGGCGCTGTGATCCTCGGGTTTTTCATATTCGGTGAGTTTCCCGATTTTTGGGCCTGGTTCGGCAGCGCCATTATTGTTGCCTGCGGGGCCTATATCACCTATCGCGAAGCCGTCGTCACCAGGACCTGACAAAACGAGGGTATGTAGGCTATAACCGCGACAACAGGCATCGCCCAATCATCGGAGAGAGTGTGACGTGGATATTCAATATGCGGCCGAAGATGAGGCCTTTCGCGCAGAAGTGCAGGCCTTCATTGCTGAAAACCATACGGAGGAAATCCGAGCTAAAACCGCGAAATCCCTAACTGGATATATTGATAAGGAAGCCTACGTCGCCTGGCAGAAAGCCCTTTACAAAAAGGGGTGGATCGCACCGAATTGGCCAGTTGATTTCGGTGGTCCCGGCTGGTCGGCCACCCAGAAATATATCTATGAGACCGAGATGATGAAGGCTGGTTGTCTGCGCCCTATTGCCTTTGGCCTGAAGATGGTGGCGCCGGTAATTATGGAGTTTGGCACGGACGAACAGAAAAAGAAGTTCCTACCCGATATATTGGAATCCAACGTGTGGTGGTGCCAGGGTTATTCGGAGCCAGGGTCAGGCTCGGACCTTGCCTCATTGCAAATGCGTGCCGTGTCCGATGGCGATGACTATATCGTAAACGGATCCAAAATTTGGACCACTATGGCACAACGGGCAGATTGGATTTTCTGTCTGGTGCGAACCTCAACCGAAGGTAAGCGCCAGGAAGGCATCTCGTTCCTGCTGATGCCCATGGATACACCGGGCATTACTGTGGAGCCCATTGTTCTGATGGATCAAACTCAGGCGCCTGATCAGGAAGTTAACCAGGTGTTCTTTGAAGACGTGCGCGTTCCGCGAGCAAACCGCATCGGCGACGAAAACGCCGGGTGGACCGTCGCAAAGTATTTGCTGGAGTTTGAGCGCGGTAACGCGTACGCCGGCGGCCTACAGGGCGGCGTGGCCAGGGTTAAGGAGATTGCCAAACAGGAACGAGCCGACGGCGCCCGGTTGATTGATGACCCAGCCTTCGCTGCCAAGCTGGCGCAATTAGAAGTCTCAATCGACGCCATTCAATATACGGAGCTGCGGACTTTGAGTGCGCTTAGCGCTGGCCAGCGCGTGGGCGCTGAATCGTCCATTCTGAAATGCCAGGGTTCCTCCATGACCCAATTTATTGGTGAACTGATGGTGGAGGCGACTGCCTATTATGCCTCGCCCTTTGATCGCGGGGTTCTGGATGTGGGAGCCAATGTGCCGCCGATTGGGCCAGATTATTCTATCGCTGCCGCCGGGCGCTATTTTAATCAGCGCAAGGCCACGATCTATGGTGGCTCTAATGAGGTGCAGCATGAGATTATAGCCAAACGGATCCTGGGGATGTAGTAGCCATGGTGATCCATCTGCATGCCCTGCCGAAACACCGGTTAGGTGCTAAGGCACTAGCGAGATGGGCATACATCCGTTCGCCCATCGCCTCTGACTCTATGAACAAGGCGGGAACCTTGGCGGCGGCAATCAGGCCTATCAAACCCGGCTATCGCATGCTGGGTCAGGCTCTGACAGTCCGAGCCATAGCCGGTGACATCACGCCGCTGTTGCATGGTATTTCCCAGACCAAGCCGGGCGATATACTGATCGTGGATGGTGGTGGCTGTATGGACAACGCCATACTGGGAGGCAATATGGCCAACGAGGCCTCGTGTCGAGGCGTGGCCGGCCTGATCATCGACGGCGCCATCCGCGACGTAGCGGAAATTCGCGAGCTGGATATTCCATGCTTCACCCGGGCGATTACCCCGGCAGGTCCCAATTACAGCTACATTGGCGACGTAGGTGCGCCGATCTCTTGCGGCGGTACGTTGGTGGAGAGCGGCGATCTGGTGATCGGCGATGATGACGGCGTCACAGTCGTTCCGCGCCGTCGCATCAATAAAGTCCTGACAGTTTGCCGCGAGACGTTGGCTGCGGAAGCAGAATGGGATCGGCGCATCAACGCTGGGGAATCTTTCACGGATATCCTAGATCTCAGCCCAATGGAATTGGCGCCGTAGCAGGTCATTTTCGCCGACTCAATAGAAATTAAGGCTGGTTTCCTGGTATCAAATCAGGGCAATAACATCCAGGCCATCATCGGCGTTGGCGACGTTAGGGTTGCCTGAATCTGCTATCCTTGGCGCTCAATTGGGGATTCGGGAGCCCGTCTGAATGGCTAAGCTGTATTTCTACTATTCATCCATGAATGCGGGAAAAAGCACAATCCTGCTGCAATCTAGCTACAACTACCAGGAAATGGGTATGAGGACGATGCTGTTCACTGCTGCCCTGGATGACCGCTATGGTACACGGAAGATCAGCTCGCGTATCGGATTGGAGGCGGAGGCAGATTTGTTTGGCCGGGACGATGATCTGTATGCCCAGGTGGAGAGGCGGCACAAACAGGAAGGGATAGCCTGTGTTCTGGTGGACGAAGCACAATTTTTGACCAAGGGGCAGGTGGAGCAATTGACCGATGTGGCCGACCATCTGTCAATTCCCGTTATCGCCTATGGCTTGCGGACAGATTTTCAGGGGCAATTGTTCCCAGGCAGCGAACGTCTGCTGGCCATTGCTGATGAAATGCGAGAGGTGAAAACCATCTGCCGCTGCGGCAAGAAGGCCACGATGGTGCTGCGTCTGGACGAAAATGGTAGGGCGGTGAAGGACGGCGAACAGGTGGTGATTGGCGGTAACAACCGTTACGTCTCCGTCTGCCGGACCCATTGGAAGGCCGCGATGGCAGAGCAGGACGAGAGGGCACTTGTAGGTGACTAGTGGGAAAAGGATAGGTGGTCAGGCCGAACAAGGTTTGAAAGGTTTCTTTGAGCGTCAGCTCCTGTTATTCGTCATGATGGCGGGAAAATTCGAAGTCGTTTGAGATTTGTCCATGGGTGTTTCGTTAATCCAGTGGCCCCATCGGGTATCCGTTTGGACAAGCGTCCTCGGACTCCGTGTTTAGAGCTTTTGGAATAGAAACCTGCTTTGGTGAGAGTGGCAGTGGCACTAAGGTTGGTCCCAATTTTGGGTGAGGAAGCATTTTGTGTCATAAGAATCTATAAAACCCTAGGTCAAGCGAGTCCTGGACGTGCCAATGTTCGGCCCCGGGCGAGGAAACCTGCATTTTCGCTATTCAAGAACAAGACGACGGCACCGTGCCTCATCATTACGGCCCGTGAGACGAGTTCTATTATATCTTAGAAGGTGAATTCACCGTCTGGTGGGGCTCCGATGTTGACGCCATGGATGGGAATTATGTTTTGAAACCTGGCGACTGTACCCACTGCAACATTGGCTGGAAATACAAGGTCAAAAATACCGGCAATGTGCCGGGGCGGTTTTTCTATTTCCTAACTAATCCGATGGGGATTGAACGCAGATTTGATTAAACGTAATCAACCAGATCGCAACAATTTTACAGCCGCTTCGCGTTCAAACAAATAAAGCAATGTCCGAAGGGCGTCGCCGCGTATGCCCTCTAGATATGGATCCATCTCCAAGATCAATCGGGCGTCATCTCTCGCGACTTCCATCAAGTCCTGGTGGGCCATGGGGTCGGCCAGGCGGAAGTTAGGGAAGCCGCTTTGACGTGTACCTAATAGTTCGCCAGTGCCGCGTAGGCGCAAATCTTCTTCGGCGATACGGAAGCCGTCGTCGGTCTCGCGCATGATGGCGATGCGGGCCCTGGCAGTTTCACCGTGCGGTTCGGCGTATAGCAGTAGGCAATGGCTTTGCTGACCCCCCCGGCCGACACGGCCGCGCAATTGGTGCAGTTGCGCGAGGCCGAAGCGCTCGGCATGTTCTATAACCATGATGGTGGCCTCAGGCACATCCACACCCACTTCGATTACCGTGGTGGCGACCAGGA
The DNA here is from genome assembly GCA_964507245.1 of uncultured Rhodospirillaceae bacterium. Classification (GTDB taxonomy): domain Bacteria; phylum Pseudomonadota; class Alphaproteobacteria. Next base: position 1,183 of record CAZDQC010000033.1, on the reverse strand, counting down.
TCTTTGTTTCGCCATCGATGAAGGCGGCCATGGAAGCGTCCTTATCTCTGGTACTTATACGGCTATGTACTAGTCCCACCTGATCCGCACCAAAGACTTGCGCCAGGGCGCCGTGACGTTCCTCTGCTGCCGCTAAGTCCAACTGCTCGTTTTCTTCTACCAAGGGACAGACCCAGAAGGCCCGAGCACCGTTGTCCACCGCCCGTTGCACACCGGCAACCACCTGATCCAGGCGGCTGAGTGGGACGGAACGAGTATCTACCGGCTCTCGTCCAGGCGGCTTGCCGTGCAGGAGTGAGATATCCATGTCGCCATAGACTGTCATGCTCAAGGTACGTGGGATGGGTGTTGCCGTCATCACCAGAACGTCCGCCGCCGCGCCTTTGTCACCTAGGTTCAGACGTTGGTGCACACCAAATCGGTGTTGTTCGTCGATTACCGTCAGGGCCAAATCCTTGAAAACCACATCCTCCGTGAACAGGGCATGGGTGCCAATCATGATATCGATCTGGCCTTGCGCTAAATCCTCAAGAATAGCTTGCCTCGGTCTTCCCTTGTTACGCCCAGTCAGGATCTGGATGCGGATTGGCAGGTCTTTGCAAAACGCGGTTAATGTCTCCAGATGTTGTCGTGCCAAGATCTCTGTCGGCACCATAAAGGCTGCCTGCCCTCGGCTTTCTACCGCCGCCAGCATGGCGGTCAGGGCCACCACGGTCTTGCCGCTGCCCACATCTCCTTGCAAAAGGCGAAGCATGCGCATGGGCTTTGCCATATCAGACTGGATGTCGTGCAAGACCTCCTGCTGTCCCTCGGTCAACATATACGGCAGGGTTGCCGCGAGTTTGCGCCGCAAGCCGCCATCGCCACTAATTACCCGACCAGCGCGCCGTCGTGCGGCATGTCGGATCAGGGCTAGAGCCAGTTGATTGGCTAGCAACTCGTCGTAGGCCAACCGGCGGCGGTTCGGGTTATCAGCTTCCATCTCGGTCTGGCTATCCGGAGCATGCGCTGAAAAAAGAGCTTCCCTCCAAGATGGCCAGTTGTTTTTCTCTAACCAGGCTGGGTCCTGCCATTCTGGTAATTCGGGGGCCTGGTCCAGGGCTCCACGCACGGCGCGATGCAGTGGCTTGGCTGTCAGGCCTGTGGTCAGGGGATAGGTCGCCTCTACGGCCGGCAGTTCGGC
>CAZDQC010000032.1:10855-29411 GCA_964507245.1 uncultured Rhodospirillaceae bacterium | reverse complement strand
TATTTCTCGATTTGCTGGTATCGGATGATGCCAGTAAGCTGATGAAACGCATGAATACAGGTGATCTCGATATTCGAGACGTCCCCCAGGGGGATGAGTACTAATGGGGCATATTTGCTAGAAAATGCTAGAATTTACTAGCGAAACTAAGATTCTATTATCGGGACGTTGTTAGTTTCTGAGCTATTAATTCCGCCAAGATCGGATTGGAATAATCCAAAATCTTCGCTTAGTTCGAAAACTGTTTTCTAAATCCCAAGGTCGAGTAAATTATAATCGTGCAAACTTTCGCGTGCGGCCTCGTCCCATACAAAATTATCACCGGATTTTATAAACGGTTCATAGACAAAAGGCGTCTCTTTTGAAAAATGCTGTCTGCGTGCATCTATCGCATAGGCTATCAAACGGGATCGCTCTCTTATACGAGCGTCATCATAAATTGCTCGAATATTGTGAAGACCTCCCCCTTCCACGCCGAGAATTGAAGACCGGCGATGGCATCCAAAATTTAGAGTAACCCGCCAATCAGGCGACGTATTCGCAAAAGAACCATGCAAAGCCTGCCTGTTTGCTATCGCTACGTCACCAGGTTTGCAAATCATCGGGACTGCCTCAGGCAACCTTTCAGACCCTGCTTTCTCAACCATAGCTTTGATGTCGATCCTGCCGGATTTGTGTGAACCGGGTACTATCCAAACTCCATTGGCAGGAGTGCAACCGTACAATTGGGCCATAATATTAAATCCATGGCTACCTAAATCCCAGTCATCGCTATCCCAATGAGTTACGCCATCTTGATGCCATGCAACGGAGGCGCCAAGCCCTGGTTCCTTAATGAATATAGCATCAGTAAAAGGCACAAAATCCTTGCCATTAACACCAGCGCAAATCGATAGTAGATCTGGATGTCCGTAAGCACGGAGACATGCTTCGGAAAACTGCAATGATCCAAGTATCAGATAAACAATCTCCTCCGGGCTTTCCTGTAGCGGAGTTGGCTCAAACATTTTGACCGGATGCCGACCATTGGCAAGATCTGTACCGCCAAAAGGATCTCCTAACGGTTTTGACCAGAATAATGTTGGTGCTTGGCAATTTACACCTAAAGCCGGCCTTCCTCTTTTATCTATCGGGGAACCTTTTTTAACTGGCAATCGGTCAATAATTTTAAAAACATCAGTCTCTATTTCTGAGAGCTCTTCAGGATCAAAAATACCTTCAAAAATATAAAAACCGCATTGCCAATAAGCGGCAAGGATCTCTTCATGTAAATTGCCATTACGATCATACCGAACTGGCCCACGATTACCCAACTCATACGCCTTTATCTCACCCTCGGCTAAGTAACGCTCCATGTCGCCTTGGTGTTGGGCATAATCAGCGGACATAATTCCATCCTTAATGGTTTTGGGTGTAACCCAATAGTTTAACCGATTAACATTATCGCACCCGTATCAAACCTGTGAACCCCATCAGATTTCGGTGGTTTTGTATTCTTGCGGTATTTTAGAGAGATATATTACCATTGTTGATAATGCTGCTTTGTCAATGGCGGCGTCTTTTTGTGCTGCTACCGCCATTCGAAACAACTTTAGATCAAACGTTAGTCTCTGGCTTACGCCTGGATTAGCCTCTTCTTCGGAAGATCCGAGAGTGGAACGTTGAGGGTCAGTAGGCTTCCTGAACTTGGCGAGGTTGGTAGATGGCCGTATGGTCGATGCGGGCCACGACACCTTTCCTACCAGCTAAGACCACTGCATCAAGTTCCACGAATAGATGACCTTTTCGTTCATAATTGTTGGTCACGCGGGCTCGCACTGACAGGGTTTCGCCCACTTTGACTTCTGAAAAATGTTGTATGCAGGAAGCCACATGTATCCAGGGCCCCAAAACTACATTGTGGTTTAAAACCCAATTGCCAAATCTTAAAATTATACCGGGATGAACAAGACACTTTTCACCATAAATCGGAAGGGTCTCACGAACATTATGTAGATATTCTGCGGCAAAATGCTCGGGTATCGTCATGCTGTAGGTACCTAAAAGGGTTCCCACTGGCAGGGAATTTGGGGAGGCTGGTGGCCGCTCTTTGGGTAACGGCGCGTTTGAAAATTGATCAAGTTTTGGTTCCTTCGGCGTAGTGCTGGGCAACCGGGCTAGGCCCTCGGCGCAAAGCTGTCCGGCGCTTTCGACTTTGATCTTCATGGAACTTTGCTCTGCATCCACGAATGTTGCCTTCACTGTGGCAATAGCACCGTCATAGACCGGTTTGATAAGACGGCAATCGCAAAAACCGCTGACCAGCCAGTTCTGCCCCCAGGTTTCCACCGCCGGATGGGTCAGGTAGGCATAGACATCGACGCCGGGCACCAAACCGCCCTCAAACCCAAACTTCTTAGCCACCGCGTCGTCGTGGATCTTGTTATCGGAATCTTTCGAGGTGTTGTAGGCTTCGAGTTGATAGGTGGCGATAGTGTTCATAGCAGTTCCATTAGTCGTCTAGTGTATCTCGAAAACGATAGTAGGCCCGCGCCGCGGTTACGGCGATACCTCGTAATCCGTGCAGAGGAAGGCTGTGGAGGGGAGTTGTAGCAAATTCAAATTCCGGGTCCTCCGTACCCAGGATACGGTCAGCCAGGATACGCCCCATCATTGTGGCCATAGCAACGCCGCGGCCGTTATATCCCAATCCGGCATACAGGTTGGGAGCCAACTCATGTAAATGTGGATAGTGATCGGTGGTTACTGCCACTTTACCGTTCCAGGAATATTCAAATTCGATATCGCCAGCTTCCGGAAAAAGGGTGCGCGCCCTGTCCTTCAGACTATCGTAGACCTTGACCACGCCATTTTCATAGGCTGATCCGCCGCCGCCCATAATTAGGCGGCCATGATGATCCTTGCGGAAATACCATAAAACTCGATGGGTATCCGACAAGACCTCGCCGCCACCTAGTATCTTGCTCCGAAAGTTCTCGCCTAAAGGGGCTGTGGCGACCTGAGCGCTATATAGAGGGATGATGGATTTCGCCAAGCCTGGCCATAGATAATCGGTATAGCCGTTGGTGGCTAGGATGACCTTGTTGGCGGTCAGTACGCCACTGGGTGTTGTCAGATGCCAGCCTGTACGCCTCCGGTTTAGAGAGGTAACTGGGCTAGCGCCGTGCACCCTTGCACCCCGCATTTGTGCCGTCTTTGCCAATCCGCGCGCGTAACTCAGCGGTTGGACGCCGCCGCCGCGTTTGTCGATCCAGCCACCGTGATAACGGTCATCACCCATGCGTTGGGCTAGTTCGTCCCTATCAATCCAGGCCACGTTGGCATCACGTGCCGCCCAATCGTCATAGCGCCGGCGTAAGGTTGGCAGCATCCTTTTAGTATGTGCTGCCTGGATCCAACCATTTTGCTGAAATTCGCAATCCATCTCGTAGCGTCTTATCAGATTGAACACAAGATCGGCCGCCTGACCAGCGGATTTGATAATCTTCTCGCCCAACTCTGGTCCAAATCGTAGTAGTATTTCGCTCGGATCTTCCTTCAAACCGGGGATGACTTGGCCGCCATTGCGTCCCGAGGCGCCCCACCCTGGTTCTCCCGCCTCCAGAACAACAACCTCAGACCCTTGTTCCGCAAGATGCAGCGCCGATGACAGGCCTGTAAAACCGCCACCGACAATAGCCACGTCGGTCTGCTGGTCGCCGTCCAGTGGTGGCGTGACTGAAGCCGGTGCCGCCGTGGCCCCCCAAAGAGAGGGCGGAAAGTCCAGATTCTGGTAAGGTGCTTTATTCATCAACAGACTGTAGCATGGGAATTCGGAGGCGATGGAGGGGCTAGTGAAAATCTTCGGCTTGGCCTTGGTCGCTTATGCGGTTCTGGTCGCGGGCTGCGCGATGATGCAACGCAGCCTGATGTATTTTCCTGATAGCAACTTACAATTGCTCCCTGAGGGATTTCAGGCGGTAAACGTCAGGACGCCTGATCGTCTCGAACTTATCTCATGGTTTCGCCCTGCGCAAAAAGGTTATCCCACTCTGGTCTATTTTCAGGGCAATGGTGGAAATATTTCCCACCGCATATACAAAACACGACCGCTGTTCGAGGCGGGTTATGGCCTCATGCTTGTCGGCTATCGTGGCTATGGTGGCAATCCCGGTAGTCCTACGGAAGAAGGATTATACCTTGATGCTCGCGCCGCACTGGATTACCTGCAGGCTCGTGATATACCAAAGGAACAACTGGTGCTTGTGGGGGAGTCCTTGGGTAGCGGCGTGGCCGTGCGCATGGCTTCCCAGATCAAGGTCAAGGCGGTAATTCTCGAAGCGCCATATACTTCTACAGTGGATGTCGGGCAGGCGGCCTACTTTTTTTTGCCGGTGCGCTTGCTGATGTATGACCGGTTTCCATCCATAGATCTGATAGGCCGCATCCAGGTCCCATTGTTGCTAATCCATGGCGAGGCAGACAATATAATACCGATCCGTTTTGGTCGTCGCTTGTTCGAAGCAGCGAAGCAGCCCAAGGCGGCACATTTCATCGCCGGTGCCGGGCACAATGATTTATTTGAGCATGGCCTAACGGATATAGAACTCGACTTCCTAGCGCGCCTGCCGCGTTAGGCGAGTAGTTTGGCGCCGTCGCGAGCGCCATATGCCAGATAGCGGCTGCCGCCGACCTCATCAAAGGTCAGAGTCTGGCGATAACTATCGCCTGAACTTGCTCGGCACGTTTTCCTAACGCTTGTCGGTGCACAGCCTTGCATCGCTTCGCGTAATACCCGTCCGTCCAAGTCTAGGACGTCAAGACCAAGGCAATGCAGAACCGTAGGCAGTACATCGATAATGCCGGTCGGGATATCGACGGATTGGGAGGATGCGAATAAGTTTCCGGAAAACGCAAGAACCGAACTCACTTCATAGGGCGACAGACCGCCGTGTAGGCCACAGCCTTCAGGAATGTCTGCATTGTCATGCAAACAGCGACCTTGCAAACCGCCATTAGGAGCTACTGCGTCTCGGGCCAGGACAAAGACAATGTCACCGCTGCGCGGGTGTTCACAATTAGCAGCCGAAAGGGGCAGGGCACCGGATGGCAAGCCGTCCAAGTCCCGGGCAAATATAGGGCCGCACCAGGATTGGTTCTGCAACCATGATACAAGCTTTTTTTGATCATTCTCGTCTTCGGTATACAGGGAGCCGAAGGTGCCTGGGATTAACGTCAGTCGGTCCATATCAAATCCGGCGGCCGAAAATAGGTTCCTGAGGACCATAGGTTTACCGTGAGTGGCCACATGTCCATGGTCGGACAGAGCGATGATCTGCAAATTTTCCCTGCCGCTAGATTTCCGCCATGCCAGCAGGCGACCGAAAGCGGCGTCAGCATGGCGGATGGCCTCCGCCGCTTCCGCGCTTTCGATACCGCGATAGTGGTAAGGTGTATCCGGGTCGGAGAACCAAAGGATGGTCACGGCAGGGTCACGCTCCGGTGCTACCGCATCCATATAGGCATCGACCACCCAGTCAATTTGGGCCTTATTGGGCAGATCGGAATCTGGAATTGGACCAACAGCGTCAACGATCGCCAGTCCTGCCTCGGGCGTAGTGGATTTGTCTAGACCATGAAGGGAAATATTGAGATTGCTGAGCACCCGCGCTCGATGGTGGAGAATTCGATTGCCCCCAGGGGTACCACAACCGACGACTGCCAGTTCCAAACCGGCGCTGTGCAGGATTTCACCCATAGTGGGCGCCGTCAGAATTCCACCAAGGGCATCGTCCGCCGTACTCAGCGCGTCATAATCGGCGGTATTGAGAAAACCCCCGGCGGCCGCTTCAATGAATTTGTTCGCTACCATACCGTGGCGACTGGGGTGGCAGCCGGTTACTAGACTTGATTGGTTAACTCTTGTTTCTGTCGGGAAAACAGCACGATTGTCGGTGCAATGGGCGCCCTGGCGGCAGAATGCCGTAAGGTTAGGCATGAGATCATTGTCCACCATGTCGGGACGAAGTCCATCGAAGGCAACAATCAGAAATCGAATATTTTTATTCATGAACGTAGTCATAACAAATTGCTCAGGCGACTGCCAAATGTCATGATTTGGGACCGGGCAATTACAGAATTCATGGAGGAGGTGTCATGGGGCAATTAAACGGTTCGGAAATCCTGGCTAAGGCGCTGAAGCGGGAAGGAGTGGACGAGCTATTCTTCTTAATGGGGGGCCCCATGCTAGCAGCGGAGTCGGCTAGCATCAAAGAGGGCATCCGATGCATTGATGTGCGCCACGAGCAGGCCGCCGCCATGATGGCTCAGGCCTATAGCCGCCTGCAGCAGCGTCCCGGCGTTTGCATGGCGGCGTCGGGTCCGGCCACCATAAATCTATCGACAGGTCTTGCCAATGCACTGATCGACTGCTGTCCTGTGGTGGCTCTGGGTGGGGCCAGTCCCATCCTGGGCAACGGGAAGCAGGTATTCCAGGAAATTGACCAGATGGAAATCATGTCCGGCTGTGTGAAATATGCCGCTCGTGTGCATGACGCCCATCGCATACCAGAATTGTTGAATACGGCGATGCAGCGGGCTATGTCGGGTAAACCGGGTCCGGTATATTTGGATTTGCCCGGAGATGTACTTTACCAGATGGTGGATGAGGAAAAGGTCGATTGGGCCTTATCCGGCCGAAGCATATTGGGTTCTCGTCCACCTGCTGATGAGGGCCAGATCGAAGCTCTTGTGCAAGCCCTTAAAAAGGCTGAACGTCCCGTAATATTGTCCGGCAGCGGCATTATTTGGTCCCAGGCCTGGGAGGAACTGCATGCCTTGGTCGACGCCACAGGCATTCCCTTTTATACTACACCCCAAGGCCGCGGCGTAGTCCCCGAGGATCATGAGTGTTGTTTCCCTTCCGCGCGATCAACAGCATTTCGAGAGGCGGACTTGATTGTCGTCGTCGGCACACGGCTAAACTATATTGTGGCCCATTTGGCGGCACCGCGATTTTCAGCGGATGCCACGATAGCCCGCATTGATATCGATGTTGACGAGATTGCCGAGAGCCCGCGCAAATTGGACATTCCTATTGTCGCGGACGCTAAGAATGCCCTGGGGCAGTTGAATAAGGCAATCGAGGGCCGGATTGATCCGTCTCGTTATGAACAATGGCGCAACAGCCTTGCAGAAAAAGAAGCATCGAAGCGGTCCGCTCCAGGTAGCAACAGTCTATCTGATGCTGTGCCGATCCATCCTTTACGTCTTTGTGAGGAGGTAAAGAATTTCATGAACCGGGATGCGATCCTGGTCGTCGACGGACAAGAAATTCTAAACTACGGACGTCAGTCTATGCCCACTTTTGCACCGGGACATCGCCTGAATTCCGGCCCATTTGGCACCATGGGCGTGGGTCTGCCATTTGGTCTCGGCGCCAAAGTTGCCAAGCCTGATACGCAAGTCATCGTAGTGCATGGCGATGGCTCCTTTGGTTTAAACAGCATGGAACTGGATACGGCTGTTCGCCACAATATCCCCTTATTGGTGGTAATTAGTCTGAACGGCGGGTGGACAGGTGACCCGGACAAGAATAAACCAGGCCGGGAGTTGGGTTACACAAGATACGATCAGATGGCCGAGTCTTTGGGTTGCTACAGTGAATACGTAGAGGAACCAGGCGAAATTCAGTCTGCTCTAGTCCGGGCCCAAGCGAAAGTGGATGAAGGGATGGTTGCTGTGGTCAATGTCAAAACCGACTTTGCAGCACGGGCGACGACACAAGCCTTCGCCACCTATTCCACCTAAAACCCGGCATCTGGATCCTTCAGGTATTCCTCCTCCTTTGGCGTGTTTGTCCGACCCAATGCCTTGTTGCGGTGAGGAAATCGATTGTATGTAGCTATCAGGTCACGATGTTTGACCATGGAACTATAAGATCGATCACCTTCCTCATTGCCACGCAAGGCGGCAAATAGTTCGACGCCCTGTTCTTGTGTGGGCAAATCTTCAGCATGTTCGAAAGGCATGATGAGGAATTTCCTGGGCTGTGTGTCCATGTCTTCCAGCCACCCTGCCGCCGCTACACGTTTGGATATTTCAATCGCCTTGACATCGCCTGAAAAGGCTTGAGCCGTACCACGATGGATATTACGAGTGAACTGGTCCAGCAGGAGGCACAGGGCTAAAGATCCATCCAGACTATGTGACCAATGATCTAACTCACCGGCCAGCGCAGCTTCAACCGTCGTACCGAATTTCTCGCGAATTTCAGCATCAAAGTCCGAGCTGTTGGCGCTTTGCTTGGCAAACCAAATGTCCCGCTGCCGTCCGCGTTCCTTGGAGCCAGGTGGTCCAAACCAGAAGTCAATTACCTCGCGTTTGCACTTCACGCCCTTTTCTCGCAGTACGCATTCCCGCGCATACCCTTCGATCCGGTTGCGCCATTCGTCAGGGAACGGCATTGCCTTGATTTCAGTGGTATGCACATCGGTAACCAGTGCAGCAGTAAAGGACGCCGAGCAGACAAGGGCGCCGCCTACTTTGGTCATTTCAAAGCGATGGGTGATCGAAGTGCGTCCCAGTTTTTCAACGAAGACTGCGATGTCCAGACGTTCACCAACGACGATGGGCGAGTAAAAATCAAAATGGAGAGAGACCGCCGGACTGCCCATATTATTGCGCTTCAAATCGTAAAACGTGGTGCCCAACACCGCTTCGTACCAGACTTCTAGGGCGTCAATGGCGATGGGGATAAAGCTACCCGTATAGGCGATTTCGGCGGTGTCGCTGTCGCTCCAATTGATGCGTCGGCGCACAGTAAGGGGTATGTCCCTTTGCGGCTTCTGCCCGCTGAAATCAGATGTGGGAATGGGGTCGTCATGGGAATCATGCATCAGCCCATTATGCATCCATAGCGGATATTGCCAATCTCGGCTAAACTAGCCGATGGAACTAAATTTCCCTTCCGAGATCCGTTTCCCATGACAAGCGAAGACATGGCACGTGTTCAGGATGCCGCACCGCTGCCCATGCCCTGGTTGCTGATTTGGGCAACCTGCCTAGCCACCTTTACCATCACAGCCAGCGGCTCCACACGGACACCATTTTTGATGGATATGTCCCGCGATTTGGATGTCAGTCTAGCTATGGTTGCCAATCTATTTGGTATTACTTCTATAGCCTGGGGTCTGGCTTCATTTTTTGCCGGTATCGGTTCGGATGTAATGGGGCGGCGACCGTTTTTAGTGGGCGCGCCTCTTGCGTTAACTGGTGCAATGGTTGGTTTAGCAGAAGGTGGCAGTTTCCTTTCAGTGGCTGCTTGGGCGACCCTGGGTGGTGGCTTTTGCGGTCTATTCACTGGGGTCAGCATGGCGGAGATTGCTGGCAAGGTGAGTGACAGACAACGAGGTAGGGCCTTGGGTTGGGTTATGGCTGGGCAGTCTATGACCCTACTGGTTGGCGTGCCCTTGGCTTCCTGGATCGGTGCCTCGATCGGCTGGCGAGGCATTACTTATTGCGTGGCTGCAATGGCCTTCTTGTCGGCCTTGGCCATGTTCTCAACGACAACCGCGATGCCCCAACAGGTTCAACATTCCGCTGTCTCCCGACAGCCGCTATTGCGTGCTGCATTAACGACGTCTGTATTGCGTTTGTTGGGCAGCGTCATTGCCGAGCGAATTTGTTTTGGTCTGGCAGCAGTTTATTACGCTACCTTTATGTTGCAGACTTATAGTTTGTCGTTGGAAGTGCTCGCAATTCCGTTGATGATTTTTGCAGGCGGAAATGTATTGGGTACGATCGTCGGCGGACAACTTGGGGATCGCTTGCGCAATCGTGCGCTGACATTCGCTGTCGCGTTAGTGGCGTCCGGCGGAGTGGCCATATTGCTGTTTAGTTGGCCGGCAGGGGCACCGGTATCAACGGCACTAGGTTTCGGCTATATGTTCGCCAATGCTATGGCGCGGCCGTCTCTGATGGCCGCGCTGTCCGATGTGCCCAGCGAGGTCCGAGGCACAGTCATGGGTTTGAATAGTACTGCCGCTTCCGCAGGCTGGTTGGCCGCAGCGGCTCTGGGTGGCTGGATTTTGTCCACCATAGGTTTTTCCGGTTTTGGGCCCTTGGCTGGGGCACTGGCAATATTGGGGGCTATCCTGGCATTATTGGGCCGCAGCTGAGAGGGGTAGTATGGACAGGAATTTTACTTTTACGGTCAACGGGCAGCTGCATCAAATTGAGACCGAAGCTGAGACGCCGTTAATCTACGTGCTGCGAAACAATATGGGTCTGACCGGCGTCAGGTATGGCTGCGGCTTAGAGCAATGCGGCAGCTGCATGGTACTAATCGATGGTGAGCCCGCCTATGCTTGCAGCCGTGCTGTAGATTCTGTAAAGGGCAGGGAAGTGTTAACAGTTGAAGGACTGCACAATCAGGGACATCCATTGTTTGAGGCGTTTCTGGCAGAACAGGCCGGTCAATGCGGCTATTGCCTGTCTGGCATTCTCATTAACGCCAAGGCGCTTTTAGATCGCAACTCGTCACCTAGCCGTGAGGACATTAAAGCGGCGTTAGACAAAAATTTGTGCCGCTGCGGCGCCCACGTCCGCATAATTAACGCCGTGGAACGAGCAGCCGCGACCCTTCGGGGGATATCCCGTGCCTAACCCACTACCAAACAACATCACTTTGAACCCCCGTTTCGAAAAATGGCTGAACTTTCAAACTGGTGGCAAGGTCCGTGTGGCCACGGGCAAAGTGGAAATTGGTCAGGGAGTTACGACGGCTCTTTCGCAAATTGCAGCGGAAGAGTTGGACCTGACAGTGGATCAGATCATTATGTTGTCAGGCGACAGTGATCTGGGCCCAAACGAACGGTATACTTCATCCTCCCTGTCGATTATGGAGTCAGGCACGGCCATTCGGGCGATATGCGCCGAGGCGAGAGGCCTGCTTTTGGCGCGGGCAGCTTTGCGCTTGAATTCCGCTGTCGATCAGTTGTCCGTAGCTAGGGGACAAATTTCAATTGATGGCGAAGAAAGTGACGTCACTTATTGGACAGTTGCTAATGAAATTGATTGGTCTCGGGAGGCCACTGGCGAGGCAACGCCCAAGGCACCCGAGACATACAAAATTGTCGGAACAGACGTGCCCAGAGCCGATCTGGAGGCCAAAATTGGCGGGGGTGCCTTTATCCATGATTGGTTGCCGAAAGGTTTATTGCACGCGCGCATCCTACGCCAGCCCGGTCGGGACGTTGACTTGCACTCCTTGGATGAAATTGCGTTGAAGCGGGCGGCGACTGGCGAGTTCAAAATTCATCGTCAGGACAATTTTATTGCTTTCGTCGGTGAGGACGAATTGGCCGTGGAACTGGCGGCCGAAGTGGCACCGATCCATGCGACCTGGAATGGAGTAAAGGAAGTTAATCCTACTCAACAAGAGGCAAATTGGCTGCGTTGCCAGCCATCCATCGATAATCAGCACGGCGATGCCGTCGCGAAGAATGCGGTAGGCGAAGTAGTACGGGCAACTTTTTCTCGACCGTACGTTGCTCACGCTTCCATTGCTCCCTCCTGCGCCTTGGCTAGGTTCGAGGATGGCCATTTGACGGTATGGTCCCACGGCCAAGGCATGCATCCCTTGCGTCAGAATTTAGCCAACGTAGTGAGACTACCGGAAAGCGCAATCACGGCGCGGCATATGTATGGTGCTGGTTGTTATGGTCATAATGGTGCAGACGATGTGGCCATGGACGCGGCACTAGTGGCAATTGCGAACCCTGGCCGCCACGTACGCGCACAATGGCGCCGGGCCGAGGAATTCGGTTATGAACCCCTGGGGCCGGCAATGCTGATTGATCTAACTGTTGAAGTTGATGAGCGGGGCCGACCGGCGGATTGGACAGCAGAAATTTGGAGTCCAACCCACGTGCAACGGCCTTTGGCAAACAGCGGTGCCCTTTTAGCGGCTGATGCCCTGTCGGAGGCCGGGCCGCCGCAACTGCCAGACGACCCGCCAGAGGAGCGCGGCGGTGGCGGCACTCGGAACGCCAAGCCTTACTACGATATCCCCCGTAGTCGAATTTTGCATCATTTAACCAAAGAACCTCCCGTGCGCACATCGGCGTTGCGTACCTTGGGGGCATTGCCGAATATTTTTGCACTTGAGGCAATGATTGACGACCTAGCCAATCGCTGCGGAGAAGATCCCTTAGATTACCGCCTTTCACTGCTATCAGACCAACGGGCGCGCGATGTGTTGTCGGCCGTGGCTGAAAATTCAAGCTGGCGGGACCGCGGTGTTGGAGGAGATGGCTGGGGTCTTGGTTTGGCATTTTCCCGCTATAAAAACATGGCTGCTTATGCTGCTGTCGCTGTCGCATTACGGGTGGTCGAGAAAGTTTTTTTGGAGAAAATCTGGGTCGTGGCTGATGCCGGCCTAGTGATTAATCCGGACGGTCTGCGTAACCAATTAGAAGGCGGAGCCATTCAAGGGGCGTCTTGGACCTTGAAGGAACAGGTTGCCTTGGACGGCCCCGGGGTCAGCTCGCTGGACTGGGATGCCTATCCCATCCTGCGCTTCAGTGAGATCCCAGAGATCGAAGCTCAGATCATCGACCAACCCCGTGAACCATCCCTGGGCGTGGGTGAATGCGCTGTTTCGCCTACGGCGGCGGCTATTGGCAATGCCGTAGCACATGCGCTCGGTCAGCGTATTAGCCACATGCCGCTAACGAGGGAGCGGATCATGGCCACTATTATAAAACGCGAGGAGGGCTAACCTGGATTGTCACTCCCAAAAAGTGTGGGTCCGATACGATGTGATAAGGCATGAAATTTCGCTTTGCCCGGAATTACAATATTGGTGAGGTCATATAATTCCTTGTTTGCGGAGATTCGCCAAATCATCTTCGTTTAGACCGGCTAGTTCACCGTATACGGATTTGTTGTCAGCCCCCAGATCGCGGGCGGTATGGCGCACCGCGCCTGGGTTTTTCTTCAGCTTTGGCACTACGCTTTGCAAACGCACCTCCCCATAGTCGTTATCTTGAACCGGAACGATGGCTTCTCGAGCTATAAATTGTGGATCATTGAATATCTGACTAATGGAATAGATAGGCGCCAGGGTGCCGCCTTCGCGTTCAAAGGCTTCAATCGCTTCTGTCTGGCTATGGCTGAGAAACCATTCTGAAAAGATCACGTCGAGTTCTGCCCGATTTTCGAACCGTTTCGGGTTGGAGGTGAATTTCGGATCTTCCAACATTTCTGGCCGGCCAATGGCGCGGGCATTGCCTTTGAAGGTCGCTTGAGTGCTGCCTGACAACGATACGAATTGATCGTCCGAGGTGCGGAAAACATTGGCTGGGGCGGAATAATGTGAGGCATTGCCCGTACGCTGAGGTTCCTCGCCCAACTGGTCGTATTGGATGGTCTGGGAATCAAGAAGACGATACGTGGCTTCTGTCATGGACAGGTCTATCTCCTCACCGCCTTTGTTGATCCCGCGTTCGCGCGCCAAAAGGGCCATAAGAACGGCGTTACAGGCGAATAGACCGCCGATGCTGTCGCCAATGGGGTAGCCATTGTGCATGGGCGAGCGGTCAGGATCCCCTGTAATGTAGGCGAGTCCGGACATGGCTTCGAATATACGGGCAAATCCAGGTTTGCTTGCATATGGTCCAGTTTGGCCAAAGGCAGTTGCACGCAGAATGATTAGGTTGGGATTAGCTTCCCACAGGGTTTCTGTGCTTAGGCCCCATTTAGCTAGAGTGCCGGTGCGAAAGTTCTCCAACAAGACGTCAAACTTGGGCAACATCTTCAAAATCAGTTCAGCACCCGTGGGTTTGCGGAGGTCTAAAGTAATAAATTTTTTGTTGCGGTTCGCTGCCTTCCACCAGACTGATTTGCCGTTTTTGAACGGCGGGAAGCTACGCAGACCGTCTCCCACACCAGGCAATTCCGCCTTGATCACTTCAGCGCCAAAATCTGCCATTATGGTGCCGGCGAGAGGTGCGGCAAGTATGGTTGAAATATCCAAAACCCGGATACCTTCCAGGGGACCATTCATATTCTTAGGCCTTTTTTCTTTATCTCGATGGAAATTCGCGCCGAAATCATACGACACCGCATCGCAAGGGCAAGAGGCTAGGAAATTATTTTTGTTATGATCATCAATGCGACGACTATACCTGCGACCCAGGTAAAAGTATGGCGGAAACCTGATGGCTGTTTGCGTAGCAGAATTTGAAAGGCCCATTTGGCGCCGGCGAAGGCAAAGGCGCATAGCCATGGACCGAGGCCATAGATCACGGTTTTGATCCCGCGGGTTCGTAAGGGTAGATCTGAATACTCATTATGGAATGAATGAGCAGCAAGAATTACTGCCGTCAACATGAATATTGCCATGAGTAGGCCGATTTTCGGCATGATTTAAGAAACAACTCCGTCGATATCCATTAGCGCCCTGACGAATGAATCGTGCCAAGCAGCGATATCATAATTTAAGATTGTAGCTATCAAATCTTTACAATGGTCGGTGCGCCTTGCTATTGCGTTGCCGCGACGACGAATTGTAATGGGATCAAGCCCCATTCTATGACTGTCCGCCCTAGTTCAAACGCACATACTCAAAGTCAATTGGCTGATTGTTAACGCCCCGCGAGGGAGGTGCAATCCAGTTTGCGAATTTGCCGGGCTCCGTCACGGCTTGCATCTGGCTGATGACAAAGGCACGATCTTCATCCGTGGGCAGCCATTGGCCATGGTTCCTGGTCCACTCAACTTCGTTGATCACCTTGCCATCCGGGCTGACTCGGTGGCCGGCCAGATTTTCTAGGTTGAAACTTCCGATGGCGCGGTTGAAGGCTCTATGCGGCAGTTTAAGTTCAAAATTGATTCCTTGACGCTTTATGATCTGGTTCCACCGGCGGACGCCTCGGTCGCAGTCGGTGACATAGTCGTCGCGTAGACGTTCGTTGATGACCGTTAGGGCGTTGTCGTCCTTGGAGACGAAAGCGTTGCCCTCCAGTTCCAGAATAGGATAGGCATCATTGCCCAGCTTGTGATCATCTTCGATCTTGGATTCTTCGAAACGACCCTTTAGGCCCATGGAATAAAAATTTGCCGCATTGGTTGAACGTTCCGATCCGAATAGATCTAGAGAAACCGAGAAATGAAAATTCAGGTATTTTTGAATGGTCGGGAGATCAATGCCTCCATTTTCTCGGACCTTATCCTCGCCGTGCTTTTTCATCAATTCGCAAGCCCGCTGGATCACTCGTCCGACACCGGTCTCGCCTACGAACATGTGGTGAGCCTCCTCCGTCAGCATGAAGCGGCAAGTCCGCGATAGTGGATCAAAGCCACTTTCCGCCAGGGAAGCTAATTGAAACTTGCCGTCCCGGTCGGTGAAGTAAGTGAACATGAAAAAGGACAGCCAATCGGGAGTTTTTTCATTAAAGGCGCCTAATATGCGAGGCTTGTCCACATCACCAGAATGGCGTTGCAGCATCTCTTCCGCCTCTTCGCGGCCGTCGCGGCCGAAAAATCCGTGGAGCAGGTAGACCATGGCCCAAAGATGGCGGCCTTCCTCCACATTTATTTGGAACAGATTACGCAAGTCGTAAAGGGACGGCGCCGTTAGGCCCAGTTGACGTTGTTGCTCCACAGATGCCGGTTCAGTATCGCCCTGGGTGACGATCAGGCGGCGTAGGTTCCCTCGATATTCGCCGGGAACGTCTTGCCAGGCCGCCTCGCCCTTATGTTCGCCGAAATTGACAGTGCGGTCGGCTTCCGGTTCCGCAAGGAATATACCCCAGCGGTAGTCCGGCATCTTGACGTAGCCGAAATTGGCCCAGCCTTTGGAATCGACACCTACAGCCGTTCGCAGATAGATCTCATTCGACAGGAAATTCGTCGGGCCCATCTCGTTCCACCATTTCAGGTAGTTCGGCTGCCAGGCCTCCAAGGCTCGTTGCAAGCGGCGGTCTTCGGAAAGATCCACATTATTGGGGATCCGTTCCTGATAATCGATGGCCATGCTTAGACCCTCCTTTTGTCGAATTCGCTGCGTTGGCCGCTACCATACAAGGGTAGTGCCCCGGTTTCACCGACCGCATTGGGGCGCTGGAAAATCCAGTTCTGCCAAGCGGACAGGCGGGAGAAAATTTTGCTTTCCATGGTTTCCTGGCCGCCGAAGCGGAGGTTGGCTTCCATCCCGGTCAGGGCATCGGGGGAAAAGGCAGCGCGTTCCTCAACGGCGATGCGTACTTCATCTTCCCAATCGATATCGTCAGGGGCGAAGGTGACTAAACCGGCTTCCTCTGCGGCCAAAGCATCCATGGCCTCGCCCTGGCGCTTGCTTAACGCATCTATGGCGACGGGGTCGTTCAGATATCGGGACTGCAGACGCGTCAGGCCATTGACCATTTCATAAGGCCCAAAGTTCATAGCGGTTAGATTGATCATGGCTACGGGCCGGTTATCGCCTTCAAATTGGCCATCCAGCATATAGCTGCGGTCTGCCGCTAGGGCCAGTTCCAACAGGGTGCCCGTGAAACAAGAGGCAGGTTCAATAATGGCGAATATACTGCGAGAGGTTACGTCGATGCGCTTGAAGACTCGTTTCAGAAACAAAGTAATTTCCCGCACCAGCCAATGATCCTGATTGGCTGCTAAGGTCGCATCGTGAGCGGCAACCAGGGCGGCATCGCCACTCGTTTGGAACAGCCAGGTGCCGATCTCGTTCTCATTGGTACGCAAATGCAGTATCGCATCATCCAGTTCGCGGGCCATGCGCAGAGACCAAAACTGATCGCCCAGGGCATGTATGCCATCGGCGTCAGCTGGAGGAGCGTTGGTCGGTGCTAAGATATTGAGTTTCGCGGTCCGGGTGCGCCGGTCTATCTCTACTGTCACGTTGGTATAGTCAATACTATCGTCGGCAATTGTGCGTTCGATAGGGTTTAGACTAATGCCCTGAACATTGGCGGGGCGGTCTGTTCTGGCCACCGCTTCTGCGGCCTGGTCGGCCACGGCCTCTTCATACTTTGAGCGGGGGGCCAAATGGTCGATCAATCGCCAATCTACGGCCCGTTGTCCGCGTATGCCTTCTTCAAGGGTACAAAAAAAATCGGCTCGGTCCCGACGCACCATGCGCTTATCAGAGAGGCGCGTCAGGCCGCCTGTGCCTGGTAATACCGCCAGAAGAGGGATCTCCGGCAGGGACACTGTTGTTGATCCGTCGTCAATCATGACAATCTGGTCGCAGGCTAGGGCTAGTTCGTAACCGCCACCGGCGCACGGTCCGTTGACGGCCGCAATATAGATCTGAGAGGAGTTTTGGGAAGCATCTTCAATGCTGTTGCGGGTTTCGTTTGTGAATTTACAGAAATTCACCTTATGGTCATGGGATGAGGTGGCCAACATGCGGATGTTGGCGCCGGCGCAGAAAATCCGGTCCTTGGCTGAAGTGACTACCACGGCGGCGACTTCGGGATGTTCAAAGCGCAACCGCTGTATCGCATCGTGCAATTCGATGTCCACACCCAGGTCATAGGAATTCAACTTAAGTTCATAGCCGTCCCGGAGGCCCCCGCCTTCGTCTACAGCCATAGCTAGTGTCGCCACACGTCCCTCTATGGATAGTTCCCAATGTCGGTAAGACCCCGGTTCGGTCTGAAATTCAATCATATGGTCCGCTCCCTATTGAATAAGCAATATAATGCATATAAAAATCAATCAAAGCATTATTTTGCATATTTGGACCTTGCCTGCACGCCCTCTCTATACAGAATGTAAATTCCAGTAGTGATCAAAATGGAGGCGCCGATCACTGTCCAGCGGTCTGGCAAATCCCCAAACACCCAATAGCCGAACAGTGTATTCCAGGGTAATGAGGTATAGGAAATTGGCGCCAGAACAGCGACGGGCGCGAATTCAAAAGCCTTGATCAACATATAATGGCTAAGGCCGCCGATCGCGCCCAGTGCGCCTAGCATCAGCCAATGTTCGGTTTCAACGGGATTGCGCCAAAAAAACGGCACGATGGCCGTGACAAGCCCTGCGCCGACAAATGCCGTGTAAAACAAAGACATGATCGCATCATCCTGGCTGGCAACAATACGGGTAGTAATTTGATAAAGGGCATAACCAAACGCCACGGCCAAAAGTAACCAGGCTGCCCAATGCATTACGCCCATTCCCGGCCGAATGATGATCATGGCACCCAAAAACCCGACAAACACTGCTCCCCAGCGATGTTTGCCCACTACTTCACCGAGCAGCGGTACACTTAATGCTGTGACCAACAACGGGGAGAGGAAGCTGATGGAGACCGCATCCGCCAAGGGCATAAACTGAATGGCCAAGAAAAAGGCCACGGTGCAAAACAGCAATAAGAGGGAGCGGATCCATTGCAGTACGGGCCTTTTGGAGCGGACGAGACCAAGGCCACGCCCGGGAGCGAAAAGAGCCATCAGAATAATAAACAGTCCGAAATATCGTGCCCAAACAATCTGCGTAACATGCAGAGTTTGGCCGAGGTATTTTGCCTGTAAATCCATCAAGCAAAACAGCA